>JBCDJJ010000040.1:0-31336 GCA_038747915.1 Planctomycetota bacterium
CGAGTGGGACGAGGATGCGCAGGACTACCGCGTGTACCTGACCGATGCGCGGCTGCCCAATGTGCGTGTGAACCAGGAGTACGCGGTGCTCGCGAGGGACCCCGACCTGCCCAAGCGCGAGCGGGATTTCATCAAGACCAACATCGGCAACGCCCAGTGGCTGCTCGACGCGGTGGAGCAGCGGCGGAACACGCTGCTGCGCGTAGTGAAGGCGGTCGTCGCGGCTCAGCGGGACGTGTTCGACGAGGGTCCGGCGTCGCTCAAGCCGCTCCCGATGACGCAGGTGGCCGATCAGCTGGGCGTGCACGTGGCGACGGTGAGCCGGGCGGTGGCGGGCAAGCACCTGCTGACACCGCGGGGCGTGATGCCGCTCCGCATGTTCTTCACCGGCGGCACGACGACCGCGGACGGCGAGGATGTCTCGTGGGAACGCATCCGCTCGG
Organism: Planctomycetota bacterium; assembly: GCA_038747915.1. GTDB lineage: Bacteria > Planctomycetota > Phycisphaerae > Phycisphaerales > UBA1924 > JBCDAP01. The sequence continues at coordinate 444 of JBCDJJ010000040.1, forward strand.
CGATGCAAGATGTGATCGAGCACGAGGACAAGGCCAAGCCGCTCAGCGACGAGGCGATCAGCAAGGCGCTGAAGGACAAGGGCTTCGACATCGCCCGGCGGACGGTGGCGAAGTACCGCGGTCAGCTGGACATCCCGCCGGCGCGGCAGCGCAAGCAGTTTGTTTAAGCGCGGCACACTTCACGGCGTTTCTTAGACTTTGGCAATGGGCACGCCGGAACACATTCTCAAGAAACTCGGATCCGAGTACACGCATGGGTATAGCCCACGTCCGATTCCATGCGTGATCGACGTGGAGATCGAGTTGCTCGTTGACGCCATCGCTGGAGATCACGAACTCAGAAATTCACTGAACATCAACCAGGAACATGGCTTCTCCTTCTTGGCATATGCCGAGCGAATGGCGTCGCTTGCTGTCCGCGAGCACAGTCCCAGCATCTTGTCCAAAGGACTGGCTGCCTTGGGTATCGGCAGCAGGTTTGTTGACGTCAGGGATGCGGTGCTGATTCTCGCACTGATGTACGACAGCACGTCCAAGCTCGGCCTTGAGTTCTCCACAATTTCCTCTGACATCGGCCTGAACGAGGATGACGCACTGAAGGTCTACGTTGACACCTTCCCGAGTCGCTCTGCCAGAGGCCGGAGTATTCAAGCAATGGGATTTATCGAAAGCGAGGATGACGGGGGGTTTCGGTACATCAGCACGCTGTGATACACATTGCGTCATCAGCCACATGGAGCGTGTCATGAAATACATCAAGGTGGTGTGGAAACACGAGTGTCCAGATGATCCGATCTGGCTTTACAGCGAGATCGATGACAAGCTCTGGGAAGTGCGCAAAGTCGAGAAGTTCGGTGATGGCCGATGCGGTTACGCGAGCAAGCAGGTCGATTTGGCGTCTCCGCGCTTGGGATCGAGCCATTCTCGTCAGCGAAACTGGAAGGTACCACGGCACATCCTGAGTTTGAACTCGCGATGATCACACGGGACGAATTCGAAGCAGTCTGGAACGAAGCGCAACATCAATCAAAGAGTTGATGCCCTACACCGCTCGGCTCCCGATATCACAACAAGCCCAAAGACCCGCGTTCTGAGCAGTGCTTTATTGCACACAAGCTTGAAACTGACGATGACACGCCTTCCTGCTGATCGAGCGGTTCGTGCAAGACGATCCGGTTGGCGAAGGTGAGCCTGATTCAGTCAGGGGTGTAGTGCGGCTGCGCCGTTCGGGCCTTGCTGACGGGACGGGAGCCATCGGGTTCCATTTCGATATCACATGAAATTCTTGCTCTAGACTCAAGAACCCGTTTCATTAAGCATGAAACGGCTTTATGCATGATATTTTTCATATGCAAGCTGGCATGATGCGAGATTCCATGTAGATTGCTGGTAGGGACCAATTAAGGGTTGGTCCGCTCACGAGACGATGTGTTCCGACTCGCGTGCCCGTTGTTCGGGGCCTTGCGCGAGTCGTTGTTGTGCATGAATTCGTGCTTTGGGTTGGTGAGCCGGCGTGCATCGCATGCCGGTTGGGTATCTCGTTCTACAAAGGAATCAAACATGAGAATGTCAAGCCTTCAGCGGCGTGGCTGTGCTGCGCCTGTGGTGCTCGCGATGACCGCGTTCGGTACGGGTGCGCAGCAGTTCGATGAACGCATCGAGAACACGGTTCAGCACCAAGTCTTTGACAGCGGGGGCAACGGGACACCGGACTCCGCCTCCCCCGGGTCGACCATCATCAAGTTCACCAATGGGAACATCAACTATGCCGTCATCGAGTACGACATCCGCACGCTCAACGCCGGTGACATCGAGCTGGCCCTGATCGGCGGCAACATCGAGGTCTCGAGCACAGCGGCCAACGTCGGCTTGCTCCCCACCACCTACGAATTCACGCTCTACTCCGCAAACGGGATCATGGACATCTCCGATGTCGCGGGCACGCTCGAGGTCCTGGGGCAGAAGACCTACACGTATCTCGGCATGAATGCCTTCGGCTTCGATATCACAGACACGCTGAAGGACCGTATCAACGCGGGGGATGACTACATCGGTCTCCGGATCGAAGGCGTCGGCAGCTTTGCGCAGGCCAGCCTGCCCAAGCCGTCCACGTTCGATCCGCGCGTTGATATCTACATCCATGAAGTGAACGGGGGGAATCAAACACCGGACGAGGACGCCCCTTCGGGCACCCCGAGCGTGGTCGATACGGGGGATACCTTCCACTTCAAAGGGACCAACAACAACGATGTGCTGATCGTCGATAAGTCTGGGAGCAACGTGCGGTTCCGAAACAGCACCGGGACGACCTACGGCACGTTCCCCGAATCCGCAGCGTCTCAGATCCGCATCGATCTCTACAAGGGCAACGATTCTGCCTCGGTGTACACCACCGTCAATCTGCCCGCGATCATCTACGGAGGCGGTGGCAACGATACGCTGAACGGTTCAAAGAAGGATGACATCCTCTACGGGGGCAACGGCAACGACAACCTCAACGGGAACAGCGGCAACGATCGCCTGTACGGAGGAGACGGTGAAGACACGCTGAAGGGCGGCAACGGCCATGACTCGCTCTTCGGAGGCTTCATGGTCGACACGCTGACCGGCAACAGCGGCGACGACCGATTCCTGGTTCGGCTGCACTCGGCCGACACCATCACCGATGCGTCGGCCGACGAGGTCGTCTCAACAGTCGCCGATGCGGACGATGCGATCACGGGGACGGGAACCTTCCCGCACGGGTTCTGGTCGGACATCCAGATTCAGCACTGCGACGAGGCGTTCGACTACTACCACGACTATTTCGGTGACAACGTGCTTCTCAAGACGTTCGATGTGATGCAAGACATCGAGTGGTACAAGCCGGTTCGATACGTGCAGCGTGGGGAGAGAACCTCTGGAAGCGACCCGGGGGCCGCCTCCGCGGGTGGCGAGCGCGTCGAGTTCTCCTCGTACATCTGGCCGACTTCCGCCACCGCAACACCCGACTTCGGCGTTCGAGTGACCACGCACGAGCTCGGGCACATCCACGACACCTTCACCCTGGAGGGCTTCTACTTCCTGAGAGGGTGGGTCAGGAACCCGTCCTCCACCTCGGGCCTGACCAGCGCCTCCACGGGCGCGAGTTGGTACTACGACACCGGCATCGAGGGCTTCGTCAGCAGCTACTCCATGACCAGAGCTGGCGAGGACTTTGCTGACTCGTTCGAGGAATTCCTGCTGAACAACACCCAGTACGAGCCGGTCCCTCTCACGCCGATTGAAAACCTGCCCATCCTGAACGCGTACATGGACGACTTCGTCGACCATCTCGATGGCGTCAGCTACGACTCGGTGATCTGGTTCGAGGACTTCTTCGGGCTCGCCGACGGAACAACGGACGACAACGTCTCGCGAAGCCCAGATAGCGATTGGACGACGGATGTGTCCAACGTCACCACATCCAATCCGTACCGTGCCGTGCAGAGCCAGCAGATGGAGTTCGGCATCACCGCGGGTGGGCAGAATGAAAGCGGGTACGGCGTCTGGGAGAGTGAGTCGATCGAGGTGTGGCGCCACGATTCGGTGACGGTGTCCTTCGACGTGAAGAGCATCGGCGTCCTCGAGGCCACCGGCCCCTGGCAGGACTACATCGTTGCAGAAATGGTCGTCGACGGCGTGACCACCGTCATCTTCGATAACCCCGGTGATATCTCCACCGGCAGCACCTACACAACCGTCTCGGCAAATGTCCCCTCCACCGCCGACGAGCTGTTCGTCCGTTTCCGGTGGAAGACCACCGGCGAGAAGTATGTCATCGACAATGTCTTCGTCGAAGGCACGCGCGCCGCGCCGCCGTTGGCGCAGTGATGCTTCAGCGTGGAGCCTGAACACTCTGTGACGCCGAACGGTCTCTCGTGATCGTTCGGCGTCATGCTGTCGTCTCTCGGTGGGTATTCGTGTGACGAACAGGCGAGACGGGTGCGCTCAGATGAGTGCCGCGTTGGTGATCACCTCGACGGTCGCTGGGCCTTGATGGGCGAGGGCCCGCTCGATCGCGGCGTCGAGCTCGACCTTCTTCGTGACACGGAGACCCAGACCACCACAGGAGTTGACGTAGTCCGCGATATTGGGGTTCGTGAGGCTGGTCTGCCAAACCTCCCACTTAGCCGCCCGCTGCTCTTTGGAGATTTTGCCGAGCTCGTCGTTGCGGAGGAGGATGTGGGTGAGGTTCATGCTGTACTTGACCGCGGTGTTGACCTCCCACGGGTACTGGCCGAACCCGCCGTCGCCGGTGACCGCGACCACGGGCCGATCCTTGAACCGTGCGTAGACCTCGGCAGCGGAAGAGGCGGGGTCGACAAACTTGTGCGCGCGTGTCGCGGCCCACGAGCCGATGGCAGCGGGGTACCCAAAGCCGATCGAGCCGAGATAGCCCGACATCAGCACGGCTTGGCGGCCGGAGGCCTCGAAGTAGCGTCCGAATGAGTAGGTGTTATTGCCGACGTCGACTGCGAGAATGGCGTCACCGGGGATGGTGCGGTTCATCGCGTCGAAGATCGAGATCGAGGCGACGCCCTGCGATTCGTCGTCGGTGAGCCGGCTCTTCTTCTCGGCGCGCCAGATCCGCCAGCGCTCGGCGATCTCCGCGGTGTGGTCGATGCTGGTGTGCGTACGCGTGACCGCCTCACGGAGGAGCGCCGCGGTCACGCCGATCTCGCCCCACACCGGAAGCGCGACAGGGTGGCCCTTGCCGAGATGCCACCGGTCGAGGTCGATCTGGATGATCGGCTTCTTGGGCGTGATGCCGGTGTGGTCGGAGAACGAGGCACCAAAGACGAGGAGCAGATCGCACTCGTTCATAAACCACGAGGCCACCGGCGTGCCCGAGCGGCCGAGGACACCGGCGCCGAGCGGGTGGCCGGGGCGCGAGGGCATGTCGGGGTCGGGCGCATCACCGATGATGCCCTTGCCCTTGAAGGTGGTGAGGACCGGGCACCCGAGCTCTTCAGCGAGCGCGATGACCGCCTCGATCTCGAACCGAGCGCCGTGGCCGACGATGATCGCGGGGCGCTCCGCGGCGCGGAGCATGACGATCGCCTTCTCGAGATCTGCCCCGGGCGGCGCGATCTGCGGGTGGGCGATGCGGCCCTCGGGCGAGCCCCCGGCGGCATCGTCGCCAGCGAGCATCGGCTGCACATCGTCGGGAAAGATCAGGTGAGCCGGTTTGCGCTCGACAATGGCGTGCTTGCAGGCGAGGCTCATGAGCTCGGCGTGCTTAGAGCCGGGGAGGGCGAGGTGCGAGAAGTCGCAGGCTGCCGAGAAGGCATCCTTGAGTGGCAGCTCCTGAAAGGCGCCGGGGCCGAAGACCTGCTGATTGACCTGGCCGGTGAGCGCGAGCATCGGGGCGCGGTCGACCTTGGCATCCCACACGCCGGTGAGCAGGTTGGTGGCGCCGGGGCCAGCGATGGTGAGGCACGAGGCGGGGAGGCCCGTGAGCTTACCGAAGGCGCTCGCTGCAAAGGCGGCGGCCCCCTCGTGACGGATGCCGATGTACTCGAGCCGCCCTGCTTCTTCCTGCACGCGCAGCGCATCGGCGAGGCCGAGGTTGGAGTGGCCGACCATGCCGAAGCAGTGCGTGACGCCCCAGGCGGTCATGGTCTCGGCCATGACGTCGGTGACGGACCGCGGACGCGCCGGCGGGGCGGGCAGGCCGACGTAGACGCCGTCGTCGCGGACCTCGACAGGGTGTGTCGCCACGCCATCGTCAAAGCCACCCGGCGACTTGCCGGTGAGCGGGTCGTAGTCCCACCCGTGCCACGGGCACCGCAGGAAGCAGTCGCCGGTGCTCTCGTCGCACTCGATCGAGCCCTCGCCGAGTGGTCCGCCCTGGTGCGGGCAGGCGTTATCGAGCGCGGCGTACTGGCCCTCGTGGTGGGTGACGGCGAGCTGTGTGACGGTGTGTTGGCGTTCGATCGAGACGGTGACGACGCGGCCCTCGGGGAGCGCATCGGGTTCGAGTGCTTTGTGCCACTCGAGGTTGGCGGTGCTGTTCGTGCTCATGCGGTGAGATTCTCGTAACAGGCGTTGAAGGCGGTGGCGGTGAACTCGGCGAGAGCGGTAGCTTGCAGCGGGCCGCCGACCGATTCAGTATCGAACCGGTCATCACCCTTGCGGGACTGTGAAGCATCGAAACTCTCGGCGAGATCGACCATCTCTTCAAGAGGGAAGATGGCCATGGGCACATCCCCACGCTCCAACCACCGCCCGTGAGGCAACTCGGGAGTCTGAAACGACGACGGGCTGCCCCCCTTCCTCCATGGGCTGACATACCAGTAGCCGCTTGCTTCGAGGTCATCGGGTGGGGTGACGCCAACCCCGATCGTCTTCATCATCGCTCCGGACTGATCACGGTCGACGACAAGCAACGAGGCGAGATCGAAGTGATGCGGCCAGAGCCGAGGAGTCAATTCATGGATGCCGTCAACAGCGACCGTCTCCGCCACATCGACGAAGCGCAGGAGGAGAAAGTACGTGGAGAGGTAGATGGCCGCGACCGAGAGTTCTTCATCCTCGATCCCACCGATAAAGAATGGAGACCCATTCGCGACCGGATGCTCGGGCAGGTCGGGCGCGGGGACAGCGTCCTGTTTGGGCTCTCCGGCGAGCCGGGTTGCCACCGCACGAACCCATGCTGCGAGTTCCGGTCTCGTCATTCCACGGATCAACCTCGACGCTCGAGCTTCGATGCCGAGCGCCGGATCGTGGTCGTGGTCGATTCTGACTTCGGCGGTAGAGAAATCCAGTGTGGCCGATAGCTTGCCATCTGCTCCCACAGAACAGAATCCGCTTTGATAGACCAGCGCCGAGTGGCTGTCATCGTCTTGGAGCGTACCCCAGCTCTTGCCGATCTCCACGACAGCTTGTGCCGCGTGATGCAACTGCCTCCATCGACCGATGTTGACCTGCTGGAAGAGTGCTCCGGTGCCAGGGGTCGGAACAACAAGATCAGAAGGAAAGAGTTTCATGGTCAGCTCCGATCACTCTCGTCCGGCGTGTTCATCTGATCGGGCAGCACGAACCGATGCACACGGGCGTGCTCGATGACGCACTCACCGGACCACACACCTGTTCGATCTTCATGCCAACAATCGACTCGGTCGTCGCGGCGTAGAACTCTGGTTCGCTCACCGCACCACTCCTGTGTCGGGCATACCAACGAGCTCGATAGGGCCTTTCTTCCATGAAGTCAGATCACGAGCCACGAATTGATCAACAAGACCGAAGTCGTCGATCGCCCGGAGCACATTCTACTTCACACTCGCCGGCTTCCTCATCGGATCACAGCTCCTCGCACGCGGTCGCGCGGCATCGAGAGCGGCTCCGACATGGTGCCGCGGCGCGGACGTTCGAGCAGTGTGTATAGCACGAAGTTGTTGAACAGCGGGTCCTTCGTCAGGCCGATGTGGCTCGACGCCAGAAACTGCACGATGGACCAGTCGATGGGCGATCGCAGGCGAGGGATATAGGCGTGCCCGACACGCTCGTCCATTAGTGCGCTCGCGCGGGTGACCGTGCCGTCACCCGGGGCATCGCCGACCGTGACAACCTCGCCCGTCTCGGGGTCGACGGAGATCCGATCCGGTGTCGGCGTGGCATCACCCGCGATCAGGAAGAGCTCCGTGCCCGCCGGCGGTGTCGCTGGGGCATCGATCGCATCGAAGAACTGCCGCGTCCGCGCGAGGATCTTGCGGAGGTGATCGAGCGCGATGGCGCGACGTTCCTCGGCCGAGGTGACCTGGGGCAGCAGCTGCTGCAGCACACGGTCCTGCCGTGGGTCGGCCAGGCCCCACCCGAAACGCTCCCACACCGCTGGATCGAGCACGTCGACGGGCTCGCCCGACTCGAGGGCGATCAGCCGGTGCCGAGGGCGCGGCAGCAACTGATAAATCCCCGGCATGCTTCCGAGCACCGCGGCCCGGTAGTTCGGTGTGATCAGCGCGGCAAAGTTCACACCGTGGCAGAGCTGCTCGAGCGCGAGCACCGAGCCGGCGCTCGGCGTACCGATAACGATCGCCGACTCGACGTGGCGTGCCCCCTCCCAGGTGAGCGGCGGGAGCGAGCCGTCATCGGGAAGCGGTGTCGGTCCGTACCGCAGGTAGTACCGAAGCAGCAGCCCGCCCATCGAGTGCGCGACGATGTCAACCTTGTCCGAACCGCCCTCGGGCTGGGCAGATTTGGCATCGAGGATGTGCTCGTGCAGCCGCGCCGCCTGCTCGGAGAGATCACGCCGCCAGTCGTAGGCGAACTGGAAGCACGTGTAATGCACGCCGGCGTAGTCGATCTCGTTCTGGTTCTGCAGCTGATCGTCGCGATACTTCCCCGCTGCGAGCGTGCGGAGGATGCCGGCGTAGGCCTCGAGTTCCACGCCGCGGATCAGCGCGATGTCCAGGGTGAGTGTGTCGAGCACCTCGGTCGGCACCACCTCGTCGCGCAGCTCGCGAAGCGGGGCGCCCTGGGCCATTGGCAGCGCCACAAGCCGGGCCCCCTCGGCGGTGTCGGCATCGGCGGCGCCGTAGATGAAGGAACCCCAGATCGGTCGGTGTGTGCCCGGCTCTTCGAGCTTCGAGCCCAGCACCCCGGGGATGACGATCACCGGGTTGCGGTCGGCGCCGATGTTCTGAGCCGGTTCGTTGTAGATTCGCCCGAGATCCGGCGCCGCGGGTGACAGGCTGCACCCCGTTGCAACGACCATCGCCAGGCCCACCAGAACGAACACGAGCCATTGGTGTCTCACGCGTCGCTCCAGACGTGGTGCCATCTTCGGAATGGGCCGAACAACCGCCTCACTACCTTACAAAAGCGGTCTCGCGGCCTGCCGGCGGCGCAGCTCGTGAGGCCGAGCGTGACTGCTCCCAGATACCCAATCATTCTCCGCACAAATTGAGCGTCTGTGCTGAATCTCACCGCGCGGCCCGAGCCCGATTCGTTGCAACGCTCATCGGTCGATGAGGTGGGCAGATTCCGATGCCAAGCGAGTCAGTCCTCGTCGAAGCCGCGCCCGACGAGCGACGCCAGACCGTCGCACAGCGCCTGGGCATCATCGCCCTCGCAGGTGATCTCGAGCTCGGTGCCCTGCGTCGCTGCGAGCATCATCACCTGCATGATGCTCTTGCCGTCAACGGCCTCGGCGCCCGCATCATCGGTCCGCCGGATGATCACGGAAGCCGAGAAGCCCGAGGCCAGGTCGACGAGCGACATCGCCGGGCGCGCGTGCAGCCCAAGACGGTTGGTAATCGTCACGATGGCTTTGGCATGCTGAGGCATGGGTGGCGCAGCCTTGGTCATCCATCGGCGGAGAGAATCGCGAGTCAGGAGGGCAAGCGCTGGTTGTCGGCGTCGTCGAGCACGGCGATCACGTCGTCCGCGGTGCTCGCCTGGCGGAGGAACCGGCGGAATGCGTCCTTCGAGAGGTTCGTGAAGATCACCTCCATCGCGTGCAGGTGTACCTCCGGATCGCCTGCAGGCGACACGAGCAGGAACACACAGTGCACCGGTTGCCCATCGAGCGAGCTGAAGTCGATCCCCGCTTCGCTTACACCGATCGCCGCGCTGATCTTCCCGACCGCGTCGTGTTTGACGTGCGGGATTGCGACGCCCCGGCCGAACCCGGTGCTGCCCTTGGCTTCGCGATCGAGGATGGCCGTCCGAAGCTCATCACGGAGCGCGCCATCGACCACCTCCGCCGCGATGAGCGCACCGAGCAATTCGTCGATCGCCCCATCACGGGTTGCGGCCTCCAACTTTGACACGATCGCCTGGTCGGCGACGATCTCGCGCATCTTCATGGTCGTGCGGACTCCTGATCCCTCGGTCACCGCTTGGAATTGCGGAGCTTTTCTTTGAAATCGGTCAGCTGACGGGTCATCTTGTCGCTCGCGAGGTCGATGGTCTTGTACACGCTGTCACCCTCCGCGTGCGACACGAAGGTGTCGTGCTTCTCGACATCGACCCGGAACTCCGTCGAGAAGGTCTCGTTGCTGCTGTGCTCGAGCACCACCTCGATCCGCTCCACGCCGTCGTAGTACCTCGGGAGCTTCTCGCTCTTCTGCTGAGCGTACTGGTCGATGGCATCGGTGAGTTCCATGTTGCGTGCGGACACATCGATGCGCATGTCGTCGCTCCTCGTCGCGGATTCGTGTCGTCGGTTCAAGGCCCGGGGTCGTCACCGGGCGGTCGTGGAGCCCCCATCATGGGCGGGCCGGACCCGGCTGCCAAGTCGGCCGCACCGGCCTTGGGCAGCGGGTCGTGCTCGAGCCCCTGGCGGAAACGCGCGGGCTGACGGTGCGGGGGCACGAGCACCCCGCCGGACACCACGAATCGGATCGCCTCGTCCATGGTCACCGCCACCTCGTACACCTCCTCCACCGGAACATTGATCGTGTACCCGGTGAACGGGGTGGGCGAACTCGGGATGAAGACCGTCGCCAGCCGTTGGCCCGCAACCCTTTCGATGAGGTCCATCGATCCGCCGGTGAGCAGCCCGACGGTCCAGATCCCGCGACGCGGGTACTCCACGACCACGACCTTGCTCCCCGGCATCGCCCGCTTGACCGACCCGTCACCGACGAGGAAATCGGTGATCTGCTTGACATTCGGGTAGACCTGCTTGACGAGGGGGAGCCTCACGAAAAATCGCTCGACGCGCTGATAGACCCGGCGCCCGATCAGATTGCCGAAGAACACACCCGCGAGATAGATGCCGATGATGGCGACAACAAAGCCGATGCCCTCGAGGTACCAGTGCTTGCGCCAGAACGCCGCGAAGTCCTCACGGCGGATCTCTCGCGTGAGCATACGAGCGATCTGCGACTCGCCCAGACTCCGATCGAGATCGGTGCGGCGCGCCCGCGCATCGGCAAGCTCCTCGGGTGTCACGTCGTACCAAGACGGAACCTCGGCGCCGAACAGCTCCGATGCATCACCCACCACGCGAAGGATCACGAACCGCACGCCGCCGTTGATCGGCTCGGCGATGTACCGGTGCATGATCGAGAGTGTCCACACGAGCAGCCCGACGGTGAGCACAGAGGGCAGCAGGATGCCCAGACCACGCAGGAAGAACTTGCGGAAGTCGCTCGAAAACCCTCGCGTGCTCGGACGTGGTGTTTCGTCGGTCATGACGCCCCGGGAGCGAGTTTAGCGGCATGCGACGCGCGAGGTGACGACGCGAGGCCCATCGGTGGAACCGGCTGCCGAAGCCGCACACGCCCATTCTCCACGGTGAACCCATCCAGTAACGCCGCGATCGCTGCCGGGTATAGCTCGCGCTCCAAGGCGAACACACGCGCCGCCAGGTCGTCTGGTGTGTCCTCGGGCTCGACCGCGCACACCGCCTGCGCCACGATCGGCCCGCGGTCGTACGCCTCATCGCACAGGTGCACCGTGCATCCCGAGAGACGGCACCCCGCATCGATCACCGCTCGATGGACCCGGGCGCCGTACATCCCGCGCCCACCAAAGCTCGGCAGCAGCGCCGGGTGAATATTCACCACACGCTCCTCGAACCCTGGCGCGATGGGCAACAAACGCGTGTACCCCGCGAGGACAATCCAATCGACCGTGTACGTCGAGGCAAGCGACTCAACAGCGACCTCGCCGAGCACCGTGGGGATGCCTTGTGCGGCGGCCCAGTCGAGCGCGCCGCACCGCCGCGAGGCCCCAACAGCCACGACCTCGGCGAGCAGCTCACCGCCGCGGGTCCGCTCGACGAGGTTGCGGACCGTGCGCCCACCGCCCGAGACCATCACCGCAAGCCGAGCCGGATCACCTGTCGATTGTGCAGCCGTCACGAGACCTTCTTGATGGCCTTCTTCTGATCTGGTGTCACGATCAGCAGCCGGTCGAGGTTCGAGAGGCGGAGAAGCTGCGTCAGATTCTCATCCAGGCCGAAGAGCGCCAGCTTGCCGCCACTCTTTCGACAGGCGTTGCTCAACGAGATCAGCATGCCCAGACCCACCGAGGGCAGCATGGTCACGCGGGAAAAGTCGATGGCCACCCGGCTCGACGACTCGGCAGCGGCCGCGATCACCTCGCCCTGGATCACCCCCGCCTCGCGTTCGCGGACCGCGGGGCAATGCACGCGTGCGATCGTGACGCCTTCGACGAGCTCCGTCGAAACAATGCTGGCCTGCTCCGCCTTCGTCATGGTTGGATGATATCAGTCGGTAGACTCCGTCGGATGTCCACGGACCCGACCGAGGGCGTGCCCCCGCCTCCACCGCCCCGCGCACGGCTCGAAGCCCTGGGGTTCGCCGATCTCGTCGCCCGGTATCGAATGGGCCCGACGCAGTTCCACGCGTCGCTTCTCGAGGTGCCGGACGAGTCGCTCGACACCTTCTTCTTGCCAGAGGCGGGGGTCGGGAGGTGGTCCGTGCGCACGCTCGTGGGGCATCTGGCGGATGTTGAGCTGCTCATGGTGCAGCGGCTCCGTCGGATCGCCGCGGAAGAGGCGCCGCTCCTGGGCGGGTACGACGAGGACGCTGCCATCGATGCCGGGCTCTACCTCGGCGCGGACAAGCCGGTCGCCGGGTTCCTCGCGGTGCTCGTGTCGGTCCGGAACTGGTGCGGAGAATGGCTGACCACCTTGGACCGATCGGTCGGTGAGCGACGGGCCCTGCACCCCGAGCTCGGCGAGGTCCGGTTCATCGGTGTGCTGTCGTACGCGACGTGGCACCTCGAGCACCACGCGCGATTTCTGCACCTCAAACTCCAGAAGCTCGATCGGGCGCGTCACGACACACCCGCGTGAGGCCCGCGGGCCGAGGTCCGGTTTTTGGGGCCATATCGGTCCGGGGACCACTCTTCGCATGCCCGTATACTCGCATCGAGAGGTCCGGCGTCGGTCCTCTCTGACGCGGCAGTCCAGCCGCAATGACTCTCTTGCGATGACGCACGCACCCGTGCACGGGACAGAGTGAGGACGCGACGAATGAACATCATCCGTGGTCGGTTCGGCGGTGCGAGCATGCTCCTCGCGGCAGCGATGGCCTCGTCCGCTTCGGCGTACCTCGTCTCCCCGCTCGGGCCGATCCGTCAGGACGCGATCGTTGCCGGCATGCACGTGCAGAACCCGGCCTCGGTGATCACGTACAGCTACGTCATCGACACCAACACGCTGCTGATGCTGGCCCCCGAGTTCGACGACGACGGAACCCCGATTCTGGTGCACTACGAGGATGGGATCCCCGGCGACGCGACAATCCTCTTTAGTCAGCTCAACGCGCTGTTCGCCTCGCAGCTCGGTGTGCCCGCGGCCGAGGCCCAGGCGGTCTGGCAGGGGATCGTCGATGACGTGGCGCAGGCCTACAGCCAAGAGTCGGTCATGGATCTCCAGTTCGTCGCTGCCAATGCGTTCCCCGCGAACTGGGACGACGAGGGCGGGGCGGTCGATATCGACGACACGCCGTTCACCGCCGGCGACGGCATGAACCCGCCGATGGGCACCCTGGATGTCGGCTTCCTCTTCGCGGAGAATGGTGCGCTGGGTTGCGCAGACCGGATCGCCCGAGACCCACTCGATCCGTTGAGGGATGGCGTCCCCTTCGCGGATCTGCCGCAGAACGGCGGTGAGAACGACTCGGGCGTGTGCCGCGACCCCGAGCAGGGACCCTTCGTCGGCGATATCCGCATCGCGATGGATTCGAGCCCGTTGGGTGGCGGTGCCACGTTCGCCGTTGTGCTGCCCGGTGTCGCATCCATCGGAGGCGGACCCGGGGCCTTCGAGGATGGCACGATCGCCGCTGGCTACAACTCGTCGGGGCGCGACATCATCCTCGATCCGACGCAAGACTGGGCGAACCCCGCGGGTGGGTTCGCTTTCTTCCGCAACACGATCGCCAAGGCGTTCGGTATCGCGCTCGGCCTGGACGAAGTCCCCTTCTGCGTGGGCGATCCGCAACGGATCATGCAAATCGGACCGACATCGCTCTTCACGGGCGCGGGCGGCGGGGAGGACACCGACGGCGACGGGGTGATCGACACGACAGAAGATCTGAACGGCAACGGCGTTTTCGACCCCGGTGAAGACCTCGACAACGATGGTAACTTTGACGACTTCAACGAAGACCTCGACGGCGACGGAAACTTCGACGTCTTTTACGAAGACATCTTCGACCTCGACGGGAACTTCGACAACGTCAACGAGGACCTGGACGGCGACGGCAACTTCGACGCCGCGGACGAAGATGTGAACGGCAACTTCCTGCTCGATGCCGGCGAGGACATCGACGGCGATGGCAGACTCGACCGCGGCGAGGACGTCAACAACAACGGCGTGCTCGACCCCGGTGAGGATCTCGACGGCGACGGCGTCCTCGATCGGAGCGAGGACCTCGACGGCGACGCCAACTTCGATACCGGCGAAGATCTCAACGCCAACGGTGTGCTCGACCCCGGCGAAGACTTCGACGGCGACGGCATGCTCGACAACACGGAGGACCTCGACGGTGACGGCAACTTCGACGTCGGCGAGGACACCATGCCGACCAACAACGCCGCCGACCCCGGCGAGGATCTCAACATGGACGGGTTTATCACCCTCATTGAAGACCTCGACGTCGACGGCAACTTCGATATCGGCGAGGACCGCAACCTGAACGGCGTCCTCGACCCACCGGCCGGTGGGTTCCCGATCGTCACCGGCGCGTTCCCCCGGTTGGTGTTCGGCAGCGCCGACCCCGCGGTGAACCTCCTCGACAACTTCGGCAATACCGTCCTCCCGATCGACGAGGCACGCGGCATCCGCGAGCTCTACGGCGATCCGAGCGATCCGAACAACCTGAGCGTGCCGCCTCTTGGCCCGCCGTTCCCGAGCTTCACCGCGTCCAGCGAGTTCGTGGTCGACAGCGTGACCACTCGCAACAGCAGCGAGGATCTGACGGTCGTCGGGGTCGTCTCGTTCGATGCCGATGCCGGCGCCGGCGCGCTGGCGATCCCCACGAACGAACTCGACGACGTCTTCGAGATCCAGTTCGCGGCGCAGGACTCGATCGATATCTTCGTCACGATCACGCTCGAGCCGCTGCCGGATCCCAACGACTTCGATTCGGTCGACCCCTACTCGAACACGACCTGCGGCGCACCGATCGATTACACAAGCGGGACCGACCTCGCCTTCAACCTGCTCGACGAGGCGAACACGGTGCCCGCGACCATTCAGGCACTCTCGGTCAACGGCGGCGCGACGATCCCCACGCCCATCGGAGCGCCGCAGCTCGTCGGGGGGAACCCCGCTGGTCAGGACGAGGTCGTCAGCTTCGTTCTGACGCAAGCGGAGACGATCTTCGTTTCCGTGGTGCAGGACCCCGGCATGAGCGGGGAGACCGCCCCCACCGAGGCGCAGCTGTACAGACTGACGATCGAGGTCGACAACACCAACCTCGAAGAGGGCGTGTCCGTGCAGGCGGTCTTCGATCAGGCCGAACGCCTGATCGCGATCAACGCCGGCGCGAACGAGGACCCCACACCGCGGTTCAGCCGCGATACCGCGGCTCTTGAACGGCCCGTCGCCCGCTTCTACGACACAGGCCCCAACCTCTTCTTTGACGATGTCGTGGTCGCCCATGGCGAGTCCTTCGCGCCGCTATCGACCTTCCCGCCGGCGGGCAGCACCCACGCCCGGCAGCGAGTGCTCAACGCGCTGCGTCCCGACGGACTGAACGGCTACACAGGTGCCGGCGTCCGAATGGGCATCATCGGCACGACACACCCCGTCGCCACCCACGAGGCGTTTGGCGGTCGAACCATCGAGCGGATCGCCTACGGCACGGATGTCGCCGCTGCGACCAGCATCAACTCAAACACCGGGGCGCCGGTCTTCTTCGGCGATCAGAACCCTCCGCTGCCCGGCTTCGAGACAGTCACCTCGCGCGTGGCGTACTCCGAATCGGCGATCCCGACGGCGGCCCTCGCCATGGCCACGGGCATCGATGTGCTCGGGGTCGACGATGGGAACCCAGCTACCAACCCGGGGCGCAACTTCACCGGTGTCGCACCCGGCATGGAACTCGTCTCGGCATCCGTGCCGCGAGATCTGCTCGGCGACCTCGCCGGCCGGCGCTTCCGGATCAGCGAAGAGGCGGCGCTCTTCAACCTCCTCGCGATGGCGGCCCCGCAGTTCTTGAACCCGGGCGGTTCGCCCGTGCCCGGGGCCGAGAGCCTCCCCGCCCCGGTCGATGTGATCCTCAACGTCTGGGGCGACCTCGGCGACCTCCGCGGAGACGGCCGGCTCACCCTCTGGCACGACTGGATCACCGACGAATTCAGGGTGCCGATCTTCGCGTCAGCGGGCGGCAACACCGGCTTCCCGGGCGATAACGGTGAGCCGGAGAACGACATTGATGCGATCCAGGGCATCGTCCTCGGCGGCTTCCTCGAAACCATCTGCCCCGGTGGAGGCGGCCCGGAGACCGGCATCGGCTCACCCACACTCGGCTTCCGCACGATCGTCGCGCCGGCGACCGGGTTCAATGTCATCAGCGTGGGCTCTGTCGGCCTTGGAACAAACTCCAACTCCGCGTATCCCTACCCGGCCTTCCCCGAGACCGACCCCGAGGCCGAGGTCATCGCTGCACCGCTCGATGTCGACCCGGACGACCTCGCGCTCGACACGATCCCGCAGTTCTCGGCTCGCGGTCACCTCGACACCTTCTTGTTCGGAACCGGGGGCACCGCGTTCAACGCCCGCCCGGGCATCGACATCGTCGCCCTCGGCGCCGGCGTGATGGTGCGTGAGTTCGCAACCGATATCCCGCCACGCCCAGAAAACTTCGATCCGTGCGACATCATCCCCACCGGCAACACCAGCCGATTCCTCGGCGATGAACCCGCGGGGTGGGGCAATGTCACCGAGTTCGACCTCAACATCCCGTGGGTCGATTCGACCTTCGACGCTAACGGCGACGGCGTCGACAGCACCGGGGAGGATCTTCCCCCCATCGATGGCTTCTTCGATACCGGCGAGGACCTCAACGCCAACGGCGTGCTCGATCCGGGCGAGGACATCGACGGCGACGGCTTCCTCGATACCACCGAGGATCTCGACGGCGACGGCAACTTCGACGTCGGCGAGGACACCGTCATCACCAACGGCGTGCTCGATCCGGGCGAGGATCTCGATGGCGACTCCTTCCTCGATACCACGGAAGACCTCAACGGCAACGGCGTCCTCGATGCCGGAGAAGACCTCGACGGTGATGGGTTCTTCGACGCCATCAACGAAGATCTCGACGGCGATAGCAACCCGGACTTCGTGAACGAGGATGCCAACGGTGATGGCCTGTTCGATCAGGGCGAGACCATCCTCGTGCCCGACCTGCTCAACGTCGCCGAGAACTACCGCGAGTGGGGCGGCACCGAACTCTCCGCCGGTGTCACCGCCGGCTCGTACAGCCTGCTCAAGGAGGCCGCCAACCTTTACATCGACCTCGGCATCATCGAGAACCCCGAGCCCGAGTTCGACAGCCTCAACCCGCTGGTGCTCCGCGCGGTGATGTACAACGGCGCCAAGCGCACGCACCACTGGTCGAACATCTCCTTGACGCCCGGCTTCGCCCAAGATCGTTTCGGTGGCCAGATGGACCTCCGCTTCAACGAGGATGGCACCTACACGGGCATCCCCACGCTGTGCGACACCACAGTCACCGCGGTGCCGTTCGACTCCTTCCAGGGCGCGGGTGTGCTCGACATGGGAGCCGCCCTCGAGAACCTGGTGCTCGGCTACAACCTCCCCGTTCCGGCCTCGGTCGACACCGACGGTGACGGCACGAACGACATCATCCGCTCGTACCCCACCTTCCCCTTCACCAACCCGAGCCCCTTCGACGAGAACCTGCCCGCCAACCAGCTCGATCCCGCGCGCGGCATCACACGCGATGCCACCGAGACCGACCCCGCGGTCCCGACGGTGACCCAGATCCTCGTGCCAGCGTCATCGGGCCTGACACCGGCGCCCGTGCCGGGCGATCCAGCGGGCGATGCCGACGAGGGCGACATCGTCAGTGCCGGGACTCCAGGACGAATCGGTGCGATCGACTCGACCTCTCAGGTGCCCTTCCGCGACCTGGGCTCGGACAACATCCAGGATCTCCCGATCGATGACCCCATCTTGACCAATGAAGGCGGCCCGGACGTCCCCGCGTTACCGATCTCCCTGATCGATCCGATCATGATCGAAGCCATGGGCTGGGATCTTGGCAACATCGGCACCGCCAACAACCCGGATCCGGATGACCCTGGTGAGCCCGAGACATTCTCCAGCATCGTCTATGTGCTCGCCGACCCGCCCAACCCGGGCGATATCTTAGAGGTCTCGCTGGTCTGGAACCGCACCGTCCGTTTCGGCCTGAGCGATGTCGAGGGCGATCTGTCGAACCCGGACTTCTCCGACCCGACCGATGTCGACTTCGGCGACCTCACTTACCTGGAGCTCGAGGACCTCTCGGTCCGGGTCTTCGAGATTGACCCGTCCCAGGAGCTCGATGCCAGCCAGTTTGTTGATGACAACGTCATCGCGAGCTCCGACGGCGGGCAGGGCACCGTCGAGTACCTCGTCTTCGAGTTCGGCGCCGCCTCGAGCGGTACCTTCGCGATCGAGGTGAACTACAACGGACCGATCTACGACTTCTTCGGAAACCTCCCCGATGGCGAGGTCGTCTATGGCTTGGCGTGGCGGCTCTACCCCTCACCGCTGGTCGACGCGATCCTCCCAGATGCGGCGCCGGTGCTCGCTGCCGGCGATCAAGCACCCGATCCCGTCGCCACGCTCATCAATGTCATCGTCGCCTACGGCACGAAGATCGGCCAGGCCCGCTTTGATGTCGAAGCCGACCTCGATCGTAACGGTGCGGTCGACGACACCGATTTCCTATGGGCCATCTTCCGCTTCTAACTTCGGAGAACGGCCGCACAGAACTGATTCTTCAGAGGGTGGGTCAGCGGCGATCCGCTGATCCGCCCAATGCTTCGATACCGCCGAGGTACGGCCGAAGCGGCTCCGGCACCGCGATCGTGCCATCCTCGCGCTGATGCATCTCGATCAGCGGGATGAGGATGCGCGGGCTCGCGGCGACCGTGTTGTTGAGCGAGTGGCAGAACACCGTCTGCCCCCCAGTGCCGTCGCGATACCGAAGATTAAGCCGCCGGCACTGGTAGTCGTACAGCCGGCTGGCCGAGTGCGTCTCGCCGTACGCGCCGCGTGGGTGGCCGCTCGCCCGGTCGATCTCGCCGCGGCTCGGCATCCAGCACTCGATGTCGATCATGTCCGCGTTCTTCGGCCCGAGATCCCCCGTGCAGCACTGGAGCAGCCGGTACGGCAAACCCAGGCTCTGCAGCAGCCCCTCGACGTAGCCGATCATCTGATGATGCCACCGACGGCTCTCGGCCTCCTCGGCCCGGCAGATCACCACCTGCTCGACCTTCTCGAACTGGTGGATGCGGTAAAGCCCCGCGGTGTCTCGACCCGCGGCCCCGGCCTCCCGGCGGAAGCAGGTGCTCCACGTCACGTACCGAAGCGGCAGCGCTCCCGCATCGACGATCTCCCCCGAATGCAGCCCCATCAGGCCGACCTCGCCCGTCCCAGCGAGATAAAGGTCCTCCCCCCCACCCCGCTTGGTCTCCTCGATGAGGTATGTCTGGTCCCGCCCCGCGGGGAAGAAGCCCGTGCCCGTCATCGCCGATTCGCGTGCCAGCACCGGCACACCCATCGGCTCGAAGCCGTGCCGATCGATCATCGTGTCGAAGGCGTACCGCAGCATCGCGTGCTGAAGCCGCATCCCCCACCCACGGAGCGCGTAGCTCCGTGAACCGGCGATCTTCACACCGCGCTCGAAGTCGACCATACCGAGCGACTCCATCAGCTTGATGTGCCCCCTCGGCTCGAAGCCCCGTTGATCCGCGAAGGGTTGATCGGGGTCGAATCCGTCGGGCGACCACCGGCGGATCTCGACGTTGTCATCGCTCGTCGCGCCCTCGGGCACATCGTCGTCGGGCGGGAGCGGAACCATCAGCAGCAGACCGTCGAGCTCCGGCGCGATCCGATGCACCTGCTCGTCGAGCGCCTGGATCTTCTCCTTGAGGGCCGCTGGTTTGGCCCGGAGTTCGGCCACCTCGGCCTCGATCGCGGCCTTCTCGTCGTCAGCTGCCGACTTGAGCTTGCCCATGAGCTGCCCGATCTTCGGGCCCGACTGCTTCGCGAGCGTGTTCTGCTCGGCCCGTAGCTCGTCCTGCTCGCCCTGCAGCTTCCGCCGCTCGGCATCCAGGGCCACGATCCGGTCGATATCAACATCGATCCGCTTCCGACGCGCACCCTCGCGGAAACGCTCGGGATCCTCTCTCAGCTGTCGCAGGTCAATCATGGGGCCGCGATGGTACCGAGCGGCCCCGCCCCCGCCCGGCGCCGGCGGTCACCACCCGAGCAGGTAGGCGAAGATGAGGGGTGCCACGATCGTTGCGTCCGACTCGATCATGAACCTCGGCGTCTGCGGCGCGAGCTTCTCCCAGGTGATCTTCTCGTTGGCGACCGCGCCCGAGTAGCCGCCGTAGCTGGTCGTCGCGTCGGTGATCTGGCAGAAGTAGGCCCAGAGCGGCACATCCCGCTTCAGATCCTGGCGGATCAGCGGCACCGCGCAGATCGGGAAGTCGCCCGCGATCCCACCCCCGATCTGGAAGAAGCCAATCGGTGTCTCGGCTGCGGCCTGCTGGTACCAGGTTGCGAGGTGCTGCATGTACTCCAGTCCCGACCGAACCATCGTCGTCGAGGGCAGCACCCCCTGCATCGCCCGGGCGGCGCACACGTTGCCCAGCGTCGAGTCCTCCCACCCCGGCACGTAGATCGGGAGCTCGGCCCGTGCCGCAGCGAGCAGCCAGCTATGCTCGGGATCGGCCTGGTACATGTTCTCGTAGGCCCCTTCGAGCAACAGCTCGTAGAGATACTCGTGGGGGAAGCGTCGCTCCCCCGCTTCCCCCGCCTGTGCCCACCTCGGGATGAGCACGCCCTCGACCCGGCGGAATGCCTCCTCTTCGGGGATGCAGGTGTCGGTCACCCGGTTCATGCCGCGCGAGAGCAGCTCGGCCTCCTGCGCCGGCGTGAGATCACGCCACTCGGGCACCCGCTCGTACTCATCGTGAGCGACCAGATTGAAGAGATCTTCTTCAAGATTCGCCCCCGTGCAGGTGATCGCATGCACCTTGCGCTGACGGATCATCTCCGCGAGCGAACGCCCGAGCTCCGCGGTGCTCATGGCGCCCGCGAGGGTGACCATCATCCGCCCGCCACTCTCGAGCAGCTCCTCCCATCCGCGGGCAGCGTCGACAACCGCCGCTGCGTTGAAATGGCGAAAGTGCTCCAGCATGAACGCGCGAACGGTCAAAGCGGGCTCCTTGGGGGGTCTTGGGATGTGCGGCACGCGATACACGAGGCACCAGCCGGCCGAACGGTTTTTCGATCGCGAGCATAGCGGCACACACCGGACACGATCTACGATCGGTGCCCATGAGCATCGTCGAAGCGAACCCGATCCCCAAGGCCGAGCCCGGTCTCAGCTGGACCCCGAGCGACTCGGCCGACCTGTACCGCATCGCCGACTGGGGCAACGGGTATTTCGGCGTGAACGACTCGGGACACCTCACCGCCACCTCGGCCGGGGTCGACTTACTCGACATTGTTGAAGGCCTTCGCGCCAGGGGCATCTCCGCACCGGTGCTCCTCCGCTTCTCCAACATCCTCGGAGATCGCCTTCGCGCGATCCGCGCTGCCTTTGACGAGGCGATCACCGAGAACGACTACCGGGGCGAGTACGCCGCCGTCTACCCGGTCAAGGTCAATCAGCAGCGTCACGTCGTGCACGACGTGGTGTCCGCCGGAGCAGAGCTTGGCTTCGGGCTCGAGGTCGGCTCGAAGCCCGAGCTGCTGGCGGTCATGGCGATGAGCGCACCGGCGCCCGATCGCCTGATCATCTGCAACGGCTTCAAGGACGAGGCGTACATCGAGGCGGTCGTGCTTGCGACCAAGCTCGGTCGGAAGATCATCCCGGTGGTCGAGTCCATGGCCGAGCTCGACCTGATCATCCGGTTCGCCGAGCGATACGGCGTGCGACCAGCGATCGGTGTCCGCGTCAAGCTCTCGTCCGCCGGCTCGGGCCGGTGGCAAGGCTCGGTGGGCTCGAAGAGTAAGTTCGGACTCTACGTGACCGAGCTTCTGCGCGCGATCGACACGCTCCGTGCGCACAACATGCTCGACTGCCTGCAGCTCGTACACTGTCACTCGGGAAGCCAGACGCAGAACATCCGTTCGATCAAAGACGTCGTTACCGAGCTCGCGCACATCTACGTCGAGATCGCCAAGCTCGGTGCGGGTGTCAAATACCTCGATGTCGGCGGCGGCCTCGGCATCGATTACACCGGCATGCAGGCCAACGCGCCGGGCTCGATGAACTACACGCTCGAAGAGTTCGCCTCCGATGTCGTGTACCGCATCGGGAGCGTCTGCGACAACCACCGCATCGAGCACCCCACCATCATCACCGAGTGCGGGCGCGCGATGGTCGCCTACTCGTCGGTGCTTGTCTTCGATGTGCGGGGCTCGACCGGGCCGAGCGTCGTCTCGCCGCCCCCTCGCGAGATCCGCCACGAGTTCCCGAACGACGCGCTCCCTCAGCCCATTCTTGACCTCCAGGAAGCGCTCGACGCGGTTACGCCCAAGCGTGTGCTGGAGTGCTACCACGACGCGGTGCAGGCCCGTGAAGCTGCACTGACGCTCTTCTCGCTCGGCTACCTCAGTTTGCCGCTCCGAGCGCTCACCGAGCGGCTGTTCTGGGCGGTGTGCCGAAAGCTCCAGGCTGTGTGCGCACGGATCGACCCCGATGAACTCCCCGAAGAGCTCACGACCATCGATGAGCTGCTCTGCGATGTGTACTTCTGCAACTTCTCGATGTTCCAGTCGCTTCCCGATGCGTGGGCGATCGATCAGCTCTTCCCGATCATGCCGATCCACCGTCTGAGCGAGCAGCCCGATCACCGAGCTGTCCTTGCCGACATCACCTGTGATAGTGACGGCCAGCTCGACCTCTTCATCGGCGACGAACGCCCGGCGCGCGCGCTCCCGGTGCATGCGCTCGACGGTCAGCCCTACTACCTCGCGGCGTTCCTTGTCGGCGCGTACCAAGAAATCTTGGGTGACCTGCACAATCTCTTCGGCGATGCGCACGCGGTACACGTCGGCGTCGAGGATGACGGGCGGTGGCACATCGAGGAAGTGGTACGCGGCGACACCGCCGGCGAGGTGCTCGGATACGTGCAGTACACCCCGGAGAAGCTCTTCGACGTCGTCGAGCGCGACTGCGAGCGGGCTGTCCGCCGCGGCGACATGACGATCGACGAGACGCAGACGCTGCTCAACTTCTACGACCGCGGGCTGCGCGGGTACACCTACCTCGGCGGGATCGGGCGGGAGTGAGCGCCTTCGACCCCTCGATGGTGCCCGGGGCCACCCGCTTCGGCGTACCCGATGCGGGCTTTCTCGACCTACCGCCCGAGCGCCGCGCCGAGGATGCCGCTGCGGCCGTCATCCCCGTGCCCTACGACAAGACGAGCACCTGGGTCAAGGGTGCCGACCTCGGGCCCGCGGCCTTGCTCGGCGCCTCCGCCCAGGTCGAGTGGTACGAGATCGAGCGAGATGTCGAGCCGAGCGTACACGGCGTGGTCACCCGACCGCCGATCCTGTGCGATGGCCCGCCCGAGGAAATGACCACGTTGGTGCGCACCGGTGTGGCCGCCGAGCTGAAGGCGGGCAAGATGCCCATCGTCATCGGAGGCGAACACTCGGTGTCGATCGGCGCCATCGACGCTGCAGCGGAGATGTACCCCGCCCTGACCGTCCTGCAGATCGACGCCCACGCCGACACACGCGAGGCCTACCAGGGCTCGACGCGCAGCCACGCCTGCGTCATGGCACGCGCCCGCGAGCGGTGCGGCATCGTTCAGGTCGGCATCCGCAGCATGGACGCGTCGGAGCGCGCCGGGCTCGATCCCGATCGCGTCATCTATGCGCACGAGATCGACACGAGCGCACGCCGTGAGTGGATCGGCCGGGTGCTCGATCAACTCACGGATCACATCTACATCACGCTGGATGTCGACGGCTTCGATCCATCGGTGGTGCCGTGCACCGGGACACCCGAGCCGGGCGGGCTGACGTGGTGGGACTTTGCGGATCTTGTCGACGCGGTTGGCGCTCGGTCCCGCATCGTGGGATTCGATGTCGTCGAACTCTGTCCGGTCGGCGAGCTGTGGCACGCGAGCGCCTTCGTCGCGGCTCGTGCCACCCAACGGATGGTGGCCGCGGCGCTCACCGCGCCGAGCGGATCTCCAGCACCCAGTCGACCGCGTCCTGACTCGTCGCGTTCTGCGTGAACTGCTCACGCAGGCCCGGCTCCATCGCTGCGAACCGCCACCCGGTATCACCGATCTCGCGGCCGCGGTCGTCGTACCAGATGTACCGGTGCTGCACCGAGAACTGCTGACGCGCCTGCGATCGCACGGGCACGAGCACGCGGAGCGGCGTCATCGAGGTGCGGGGCTCGACCACGACGTTGCCGTAGTCGACCACAAGGAACTTGTACAGCGACGGCTCGATGACCAGCTGCGGGTAGTAGGCCACCGGGTCGATCGCCGGTGCGACCGGCGTCGCGGGCGCACACCCGGTCAGGGTGAATCCGCCCGCGAGCGAGGCGAGCACGAGGGTGACAGCACGTGAACGATCGATCATCGCGAAGCCTCCACTTGGGCGGTAGTCAGAGACAGGAGCGTACCCGGAGATGACACCGGCGGACCGACCAGTTCCGCACGCACCGCGGCGACGGGCGGTGACTTCGGCCGGTACGGCGCGCGCACCGCACCAAAGAGCCTGGCAAAGCCGGCGCTGCCCGGCGCCGGCGTATAGAGCCAGGTGCCGCCCTCGAGCACATGCCTGCCGACCGGTGCATCCACCAATCTGCCCGCGATCTGGATGCCCTCGAGCTCGTACCACGAGTACAGATCCTCGAGCTGATATCGGCGCGGCAAGCCGTTCGCGTGGTACTCAGCAAGCACATCGGCGTTCGGCGTGCGCACGCATCGGCCGCCGATGATCCACGGCAGGTTGTCGAGGCTCGGCGCGGGTGCGATCGGCCCGGTCACGTCGTTGGCGTAGTTGATCTCGCCGGACACCGCCCATGGTCCGTTCGGCACCCCTGGCCCACCGCCGGGTAACCGCACGTAGTGCAGGCGAGCGCTGTGATCGGTCGGCCCCGGCACCACTGGGAGGATCAGTTGGCTCTCGGGACGGTTTACAATCGCAAGCTCCACACGGTGCAGAGCACCGGGCGTCAGGTTGGCAACCGCGATGTAGGTCCGCTGGGGGATCAGCTCGTTGTACCGCGTGTCGGCGCCGGAGGTGGCCTTCTGGATGAGGCCCGCCGCGATCAAGCCGAGTCCGACCGCGGCGCCGGTGTCGTTGTCGAGCGATGCCGCGGTGATGGCCCCGCCAGCGATCAACGCGTTGCCAAAGTTGTCTTTGGCGCGGCGGAGGTCCTCGTACCCGGCCCACCGGACATCCTGAGCGAGCCTGTTGACGTCGGTCGCGATCGCGACGTCGCCCTCCGATCGGCCATCGACCGTAACGGCGAGCGTGCCGAGATCCGATCGCGTGATCGGGCGGTAGAGCGCGATCACGGGGTCGTACGGTGCGCGAACCTTCTCCGGGCCGAGCCCGAAGTCGACGAAGAACACGGTGTTGTAATCGCCCGTGCGCACACGCTCGGCCAGTGGGCCGAGCCGGGGCGCGAGCGAGACCGCTGCCGCTAAGGCTTCGTCTCGCTCGCCGGTCTCACCGATCTGGTCGGAGGCGATCGCCTTCATGAGGTACCCGAGCTCGAAGTCGGACCGCACGAACGCGTAGGCGGGATCGTCACCGCGTTCGGCAGCTTCGACCGCGATGGCTGCTCGATCGCCAGCGGCGCCCTGCGGGAGCGGGCCGCGCTGCGTCGGGATCGCTCGTCCCTTCACGATCGCCTCGGAGAAGTCGCGGATCTGGAAGAGACCCGCGGACGCCGAGCTGCGCGCGTTGCCCCAGTCGCGCCGCATCGCGTCGAACGCTGCGAGGTGGGCGAAGGCCATCGCCTGCTCGTGCGGATCACCCTTCCACGTGCGCACCGCGTCTTCAGACAGCAGGAAGATGCCACCTTCTGCACCCTCGTTGACGCCCTGGGTGCGCAGCAGCTGATAGACATCGTCGGCAGCGACCGCCCCGGACTCGGGCGTGCCATCGGCGAGCGACATCAGCACCAGCTTGTGGCGCTGGAGCATGGACTCTTTCTCATCGACGGTCGAGAGCGAGGCAGCGATCGTCTCCCGCAGGGTACCGAAGTCGCCGGCGCTGACCGCGCCGATCGGCGCCTTGATCGCGCCAGAGGTGTTGCATCCGATTTGGACCACTCCGGCTACGACAAGCATCGCGAGACCGGTGCATCTGCCGATCCTGCGTCGCCCGTGCTGGGGTGGCCGTGTTCGCATCATTCGCTCTCTGCTGATGGACACTAGTCGATGGTCCGCCCGGTCGCGAAGCGTTTGAGCTCGAACTGGTCGGACCAGACGACATCGCGCGAGGCGAGTTCGACCAGCGTGTAGTCGACGATGAACAGATCCGACCGGGCATCGGGCGAGAGCGTGTCGCCGACCGCAGCTTGCCGCGACGCGGAGCTGAACTGGGCGTTGAGCACGTGGGTGGGCGGTGTCTGGCTGAAGTAGGTCGCCCAGGACTGGTTGAGGAGTTCGGGCGACTCCGTCGGGCGGAGCAGGCGGATGTTGCGTGAGGCGAGCTGACGGTGAATGCCCGGTTCGTAGAGGACGCGGGTGAGCATGGCGCGCTGATCGCCGCCGGTGAGGCGCTCGTTGGAGACGTTCGTGACCCGGCCCGGCTCGATCGTGATGGGAACGGATGTCGCGGACCTCGAGGTGAAGAACGGGCTCGACGCGAACGATGTGCGCACGGAGTTGGTGATCTCGATGATGTCGTCGGCTTGGATCAGCGTCGTGCGCACACCGGTGGTCGGTGCGGCCGACTGGCACCCAGGGCTCGCGACCATCACACCACCCCACGCGAGGGCTGCGAGGATCACAGGCAACAGAAAAGGTGCTCGCATCATGCGTGTGCGCATAGATGATGGAACTCAGCGGATCTGTTTCGAGTCGTAGAGCTTGCTGAAGACGATCTGGCGTGTGGGGAGGTGGGTGATGGTGACATCGAAGCTGTAGGTGCTCGCGGCGCCGCCGCCGCGTGAGAGCTCGCCGAAGCTCCCCTCGAGCACGTAGGTGATGTTGGGGTCGTAGCGCGCGCTGGTGGTGGCGACCTGCGGGGTCTGGGGCGCGAGCCGTTGATACTGGGCATCCATGCGCTCGACCGCCTCGACCACATCGGCCTGGGCGCGCAGGGCGGCGCTGTCGCGGAGGCGGAGGAAGATCCGCCGGCGGATGGTGCGGAAGTCGTTGGTCGGGGTGGCGGTGGTGTTCTCGATGCCGCCCATCTCGAGGACCACCTTGGTGGCGTGGCCCCGCTCGGCGAGCACCGCGGGCAGCTCGTAGGCGAGCTGCTGCGACATGACGTCGGCGAAGTCGAGGAGCGTCACCGCGCTGACCGAGCGGTCGAACTGGTCGGCGGGGGTCGAGCGGTACGGGTCGATCCGCCCGCCGGTGTTGCCGGGTGGCGGGGCCTCGCACGCGGTCACCAGGCAGGCCGAGGCGAGAGACAACGCGGCGAGCGAGCGGGTCGATGGAGTCAGCATGGTGGCCTCTTTCTCGGAGTGGTCCGGTGACGACGCACGAATCTAGTACGTTTGGGGTGGTACTGCCGGGGAGCAAGCCTCGTTCACGAGCCCTGGCGACTTCGCGGGTTCTCCCCACGATTGCTGAGTGGTTGAGTGTGGCGGGGCCTTATGAGGCGATGCCGGGTGTGCCGGCGCCCCACACGTGGGCTTGAATTCAGAGCCGTTGGCGGCTACAGTCTTTCCCTCATGACTGCGGGGTAGAGCAGCCTGGTAGCTCGTCGGGCTCATAACCCGGAGGTCGCAGGTTCAAATCCTGCCCCCGCTATTGCATCAACACACGACCCGCCAGACGGCGGGTCGTTGTGCTTTTGGGCGCAGCGGTTTGGGGAGAGGCCGAGGACGCCCGCGAGCGCCGCGTTGACCCGCAGCACGCCGGTCTTGGTCGAGGGCCAGACGACGATCTCGTCGATGTAGCTGGCCATCACCCGGCGCACCTTCTCGTTGCGACGGCCCGACGCCGCGTCGGCAAGACCCGTGATCCGCTCGCGTGCCCAGCGTTCGAGGGCCGCCCGGTCGGTCCTCGTCGTGACCGCCTTGGTCGCCCGGAGCTCGCGCTGCAGGTGCTCCTTGTTCTTCCGCAGCTGCGTTAGCCGGTCGTTGATCAGCGGCATGTTCGCGGGGTCGATTCCGCTGACGAGCGCGTCCACCGTCGCATCGACCTCGGCGATCTCCCGGGCGAGCCGCTCGGCATCGCTGGGCGCGCCGTTGTCTCCAGCCGCGAGGGCCGCGAAACGGGCGACCGCCTCGTCCACGCCCTCGGCGTCGGCCAGCACCAGGCCCGTCAGCTTCCCGAGCACCCACGCTTCGAGGTCGTCGGCGCGGACATGAGCGCTGTGGGCGCAGATCGCCTTTCCCTTCCCGCGGCGGCCGGAGCAGGTGTAGTAGTTCGTCTCGACCATGGATTGGCCCGCGCGCACGCCCTTGCGCTTCTTCTCACCCCAGTACGGATGCGTGCAATCGCCGCAGCGGAGCAGCCCGGAGAGCAGCCAGCGATTGCTCTGCTTCCCACGGCCGCCCTTCGCCTGCGCTCGGCGGGCGATCATGACCTGAGCACGTTCCCAATCGTCGCGGTCGATGATCGCGGGCACCGCGTCCGGGATCACGACCCAATCATCAGGATCGGTGTAGACGACGCGGCCGGACTCGTGGCGACCCTTCATCGTGTCGGTACGCCCCTGCTTGAGCGCGTAGAACTTTGATTCCGTGCGCCGGTTCCAGACGAGGTCGCCGCGGTAGACCGGGTTCTCCAGCATCGCCTTGACGATCGTGAACGCCCAGAGCCGACCCTTCGGACTGAGCAGGACGCGATGGTTGAACTCGTCGGCGATGCCCTTGAAGCCTGTCCCGCCGAGGCACATGACGAAGGCGTCCTTCACCGCATCCACCCGGGTTGGATCGCCGAGCACGAGACGAGCGGTGAATTCCTTCCCGGGCTTGCGCAGCGTCTGACCCTTCGAGTATGCGGCGCTGAGTGCGCCGTTGCGATCGAAGACGGCCCGCTCGCCCCCTTCGAGAAACCGCACGCGGTAGAGCATGTTTCCGTCGGGCCCGACGATCTCGCGGTCGTACCCGTAGGGCGTCATGCGGCCCGGGTCGCTCTGGCCCATCACCGATGACATCTGGCCGC
Source organism: Planctomycetota bacterium (assembly GCA_038747915.1). Classification (GTDB taxonomy): domain Bacteria; phylum Planctomycetota; class Phycisphaerae; order Phycisphaerales; family UBA1924; genus JBCDAP01. Next base: position 29,970 of record JBCDJJ010000040.1, read on the forward strand.
GGAGCGTGTTCTGCGACAGGCTGATCGAGAACTGGCCGTTCTGGAACTGCTTCACGGCCCGAAGGATGTCGCCGTCGATGCCGTCGCGGTGGAGGTAGTCCTCGGTGACGCTGAGCAGCGTGACGCCCGCCCGCGGAGCAGGTACCGGAAGTGCTCGGTCTCGGCGTGCAGCTCGTTGCCGATGATCAGCACCGGGCCCTTCACGGTGTCGTAGCGATCGAACCACGACCGCCCCGTCGCGACGCAGATCGACAGTGCGCTGACCATCCACGACTTGTTGCTCTTGCTCGGGGCGATCACGTTCATCGTCTCGCCCTCGCGCAGCAGGCCATGGATCGCTGGCTTTCGCAGATCCGTGTGATGCCAGAGCAGCTGCCGCACGGTCTTCCAGGGCGGGTACGCGCGAATCATGTCCGCGGGCGAGAGCGGGTCCTCGGGTGTCTGACCAGGCTTGGCGACCTCGGCCAGCGCGGTCTCCTCTATGAACGGAGGCGAATAGGTTCGGATCGGATAGAGGTCGCTCTGGACCCATTCCTCGACCTTGCTCTTCCAGTACGGGAGCAACTCCTCGTAGATCAGATCGTGCCGAATGCCACGCTTGTTGAGCCGGTCCCAGCCGTCGGCGGTCGTCGCGAGCGCCTGCGCGAACCCGCGCAGCCTGGCCGCCTCAACGGCATGGCCGACCCGGTAGAGCCAGACGTGCGGCGGGTCCTCGGGCCGCCTGACGCTGGCCCGCTGCTTCGCCTCGCGCCGCCGATCGAACGCCCGCTCGACGGCCTCGCGGTCCGGCTCCTCCCATGTGTAGGCCTCCTCCGCGCCCTTGAAGAACCCTTCGCGGAACGCGTCCTCGACTTCAACCGCGTCGCTGCCGTCGTCGGGGCGCGCCGTGGGGCCGTCCTCGTACCACGTCACCGCTGGCCCGTCGGGCGTGTCGATGACATCGGGGATGTTGCTGCTGGTCTTGCTCACCGCTCACCCTCTTGGCCCGCTCGTTCGCGCTTCCATTCGTCGAGCAGCCACGCGGCCGGCACGTCCGGCCGTGACGCCCAGCGGTCTTCGCTCGACGCTGATGTGGGCGCACACTCCACGCGCATGGCCCACTGGCCCACCTTGTTCGGGACGTCCGTGTCCCCGTCGGATGTCGTTGCCACCGCGTCGCTCCATGACCGTTCGCGATTGGCCGCACGGTGCGGCCGTGAGCCCACGGCGCTGGTGCGCGTGGTGGGCTAGAGCAGACCAAGTCAACTCGTCTCACCAGTCTTCGCGGTGGATCGACCGACTCCGGGACTTGCGTGCCACTGGCGGCTTGCCCGCCAGTGTTCAAGGGCTTTGGCGTTCGCACTGGTGGGCAAGCCACCAGTGGCACC
>JBCDJJ010000041.1:0-29753 GCA_038747915.1 Planctomycetota bacterium
ATCCCTTCTTCTCTCACTTCTATTTGCTTCCTTTGCCCCTTCAATGGCTAAAAAACCCTAATAATAGTTTAAGGGTTAGTCAACAAAGCAGCCTTAATCTAGGTTAGATTATTTAGATTAATTCTAAAGAAATATATTGCAACACCAAATCACCAAACAGAAACCTGACATGCTTAAAAAACTCTTATTACTATCAGTTATAGCCCTTTTTGTTGCTTGTGGAGATAGCCAACAAGGAGGGGATTCTGACGAAAGTGCTAAGGAAATTACCTTATATACCCACCGCCATTATGATACTGACCAGCTCATCTTTGAGAAATTTGAAGAGGAGACGGGCATTAAAGTTAATGTCGTAAAAGCCAATGCGGATGAGTTAATCCAGAAAATGGAGAGCGAAGGAGATCAGTCTCCTGCTGACTTGCTGATTACCGTAGATGCTGGAAGACTGGTAAGGGCTAAAGATAAAAGCCTCCTACAGTCTATTGACTCAGAAGTGCTGGAATCCACCATTCCTGCTCATTTGCAAGATGATGATAACCAGTGGTTCGGTCTTACCAAAAGAGCGAGGGTAGTAGTCTATGACAAGGAGAAAGTAGATCCTTCCGAGCTTTCTACCTATGAAGAATTAGTAGATCCTAAGTGGGAAGGGAAAATCCTTATTCGTGCTTCAGGAAATATTTACAACCAGTCTCTTATGGCTTCTATCATCGCAAATGATGGACCTGAAGCTGCCAAAGCCTGGGCTGAAGGACTTGTTAGCAACTTTGCTCGTTCTCCTAAAGGAAATGACCGTGATCAGGTTAAAGCTATCCTCGCAGGTGAGGGAGAGCTCGCCATCATCAATACCTATTATCTGGGAAGGCTGATCACATCAGAAGATTCTCTAGAAGCTGCAGCTGGTAATGCCGTAAGTGTATTTTTCCCTAATCAGGATGACAGAGGTACCCACGTGAATATCAGTGGGATAGGAGTGGCCAAATATGCCCCTAATAAAGAGAATGCTGTTAAGTTTATTGAGTATCTGGTGAGCCAGGAAGTACAGGAGACCTTTGCTCAAGCCAATTTTGAGTATCCTGTTAACCCTGCGGCAGCTTCTTCAGAACTCTTACTCTCTTGGGGAGAATTCAAAGAAGATAACCTTCCTCTTTCCAAATTAGGTGAACTAAATAAAGATGCAGTTGTTACCTTTGATGAGGTAGGATGGGATAACGGCCCTAATGCACAGTAAACTTAAACAACTAAGTAGAGATACAAGCCAATGGTCATGGTACGTGATGATCATTGGCTTATTTGTTGCCATTCCGGCTTTTACCATTGTCTTCTATTTATTTGATGGAGTAGGGGAAATGTGGGGACATATCACCGCCTACTTCCTACTAGATTACCTGACCAACTCTCTCATCCTCCTTGTTGCTCATTTTTCGCTCTGATGTTCTTGGCTCTGGCGCGCGTGCTCGCGCCCGCGGCTCGGATTTGTGCCCGACCGACCACGGCTCGGCTCGCACGGCCCATACACTGCCGCCATGGAACTCACCGACATGACGCCCGACCAGGCCGCCGCTGCCGCGCAGAAATTCCGCGACGACTACGCCGCTGTCCGAGGAGAGATCGCCAAGGCCGTCGTCGGCCACACCGACATCGTCTCCGGTGTGCTGGCCGGTCTGTTCGTCGGCGGCCACGTGCTCCTTGAGGGCGTGCCCGGCCTCGGCAAGACGCTGCTCATCCGTACCCTTTCAGAAGCCCTCTCCCTCGAGTTCCGCCGCGTGCAGTTCACGCCCGACCTCATGCCCGCCGACATCACCGGCACCGAGGTGGTCCGCGAGGTCAGCGGCGAGCTCAAGTTCGCCTTCGAGCAAGGTCCCGTCTTCACCCAGATCCTGCTGGCCGACGAGATCAACCGCGCCACTCCCAAGACCCAGTCCGCACTGCTCGAATCCATGCAGGAGAAGTCGGTCACCGTCGGCGGCGAGACGCGGTCTCTGCCCAAGCCATTCTTCGTGATGGCGACCCAGAACCCCATCGAGCAAGAAGGCGTCTACCCGCTCCCCGAGGCCCAGCTCGACCGCTTCCTCTTCAAGCTCGTCGTCGGCTACTCCGGCCGGGCCGAGCTGAGCGAGATCCTCGACCGCACCACCGCCGGGATCGACGCCGTCGTCAAGCAGGTGCTCGACGGCGAGACCATCCTCGAGCATCAGCGACTCGTCCGCCGCGTCGCCATCGCCCGTCACGTGCAGGACTACGCCGTCCGGCTCGTCCTGAGCACCCACTCCAACGGCGAGTTCGCCACCCCCACGGTCAACCGCGTCGTCCGCGTCGGCGCGAGCCCGCGTGCTGCCCAGGCCATCGTGCTCGGCGCCAAGTGCGCCGCCCTCATCGACGGCCGCGCCGCCGTCAGCACCGACGACATCAAGGCCGTCGCCATCCCGGCCCTGCGGCACCGCATCGTGCTCAACTTCGAGGGCGAGGCCGAGGGCCTCACCACCGACGCCGTCGTCGAGAACATCCTCGCCACGCTCCCCGTCGAGGTCGCCGCCGCCGCATAACACACCGATCGTGCGGCGTCGCATGATCCGAGCCGTGTGCGCGAACACGCGCGCCAGAGGAACGATCGCCGGTTGCACTATCGAGTCCACGCACGAAGACCGCATCGACATTTCTAACAACCGTGAATCCGGCACACGCGCTCATACACCGGCCCGGCCAACGACACCCCCTACCGATCCGCAACCAGCCGCGCCGCCAGATCCCGCGCCCCCTCGTGCCCCAAAATAACCGCGCGCCGAGCCGCACCGAGCGCCGCCTCCACATCACCCGCGCGCTCGTGCCACACCGCCGACTGGTACGCCAGCGCCGCATCGTCCGGCCACCGCACCGACGCCTCCGCGTACGCCCGCGCCGCCTCGCCCGCTTCGCCGAGCAACCCCAGACTCAGCCCAAGCTCCGCCAGCACCTCGCGCGCCGATGCCGCGTTCGGCATCGGCGCACCGATCAGCACCTCCGCTGCCTCACGAGGTCGCCCCTCACGACGCAGCGCCTTCGACTCGATCAGCCGGTACGCCGGACCCGCCGGCTCGAGCGCCCGCGCCCGGCGGATGTACTCGAGCGCCGCCCCAGCGTTCCCGCTATCGAGCGCAAGCCCTGCGAGCCCCGCCCACGCCTGTGGGATGGTCTCGTCCAGCGCCGTCACGAGCCCCAGGCTGCGCCGCGCCCCCTCGACATCGCCCAGCGCCCGCTGCACCTGCGCCCGGTACAGCGGGTGCTTCGGGTTCCCCGGCGCCTGCTGCTGCGCGAGCGTGTACTGGTGCTCGCTTAGCGCCAGCTCGCCCGCCTCGAACGCGATCGTGCCCATCAAAAACCGGTACTCCGCCGAGTCGGGCCCCAAGCGCACCGCCTCGTCCATCGCGGCGTACGCCTCCTCCCACCGCCGCTGACCGATGAGCGCCTCACCAAGCACAAGATGCAATCGCTGCTCGTCCGCCCACGTGTCGAGCGCGGCACGCGCCACCGCCTCGGCCTCGGCGTAGTCCCCCTTGCCGACCAGCGCCGCCGCACCCTGGTGCGCCCGCTCGATCACGAGTTCCGCCTCAACACCGCGCGGGCCACCGTCGCCCGTCGCCGGGTCTCCACCCGCGAGCAGGCTCGTGAGCACCGCGCCGCCAACGCCCAGCGCGCCGAGCACCAGCACCGCCCCGAGCACCGCCCGTCGCATGGTCCGCTGCGCCATGCGACGACGATAGCCGACAGCTAAACTGCCCGGCTCGCCGCCGAGTGGGCGGGAACCCCGAACCATGCCCACGACGACGATGCCCATCTCGCTGCCAAAGAAGTACGTGCCCGCCGACCACGAGGACCGGATCCGCGAGCGGTGGGACGCCACCGGCGCCTTCCGCGCCGACCCTGCGCGCGTGGACCGCGCCGCCGACCCCACCCACGAGCCCGGCGCCCCTCGCCCGCCCTACTGCGTGCTGATCCCGCCGCCCAACGTCACCGCCAAGCTCCACCTCGGCCACGCCTTCAACAACACCATCCAAGACATGCTCGTGCGCGCGCACCGCATGAAAGGCTACGAAACCCTCTGGATGCCCGGCACCGATCACGCCGGCATCGCCACCCAAACCGTGGTCGACCGCCGCCTCAAAGAAGCCGGCGAACCCGCCCTCGCCGACTACACACGACTGGAGGCCGACGGCCAGAACGGACGCGAGCAGTTCATCGCCAAAGTCCAGGCCTGGAAGGACGAGTACGAGGCCGCCATCACCGATCAGCTCAAACGCATGGGATGCTCGTGCGACTGGAGCCGTCAGCGGTTCACCATGGACCCGATCTGCGCGCGAGCGGTCCGCGAAGCCTTCTTTCAGCTCTTCAAAGCCGGCCTGATCGAGCGCGGCAAGCGGCTCGTCAACTGGGACCCCGTCACCCAAACCGCCCTCGCCGACGACGAGGTCGAGACCTACGACGCCGACGGTGTGTTCGCCTACATGCGCTACCCGCTGTGCGATGCCGAGGGCACCCCCGCCACCTCGCCCGGTGGCCTCGACCACATCACGGTCGCCACCACACGCCCCGAGACCTACATGGGCGACACCGCCGTCGCCATGAACCCCAAGGACTCGCGCGCCACCGACCTCAAGGGCATGCACGCCAAGCTGCCCCTCGTGGGGCGCGTCATCCCCATCATCCAGGACGACTACGTTGTCCTCCCAGACCCCGAGTCGGGCGACTCCAAAGCCAAGATGGCCACCGGCTTCCTCAAGGTCACCCCTGCTCACGATCCCAACGACTGGGCCATCGGCGAGCGGCACGACCTCCCGGTCATCAACGTCTTCGCACCCGACGCCACCATCTCCGGCCAGCACGGATGGGACGACGTCGGCGAGGCCACTGCCCTCCTCGGCCTCTCCCGCGAGGACGCGTGCGAGCGCGTCATGGCCGAGTTCGACCGGCGCGGCCTCCTCGAGAAGGTCGTCAAGCCGTATACCCACGCCGTCGGCCACAGCTACCGAAGCCACGCCGCCATCGAGCCCTACCTGAGCGACCAGTGGTACTGCAAGGTCACCGACGACCACCTCCGAGGCGAGGCCCAGCGGGCTCTTCAACTCGACCAACGCACCCAAGACTCACTCCAGTCCTGGCCCCAAAGCACGCCGGCCACCGGTGGCGGAGGCATCCTGCCTCCACGAACAACAACCTCAGACCTCACGAAATCGAAAGGTGATCTCCCCCACTGGGAGAAAGGTGGGAGCACCTACTTCATCACCTTCAATACAAGCGGCACCACGCTCAGCGATGACGAAAAAGACATCGTGCTGTCCGCATGCCTGCATTGGCACGGAGCGCGCGTCGACGTCCACGCGATCTGTGTCATGCCCAACCACGTTCATCTGGTGGCGCGCCCCCTCCCGGTGCCTGGCAAGAGAGAGACGTGGCACCCACTCTCCGACGTGCTGCATTCGATCAAGAGCTTCTCCGCAACCGAGATCAACAAACAACGAGGCTCGACCGGCTCCCTGTGGCAGCATGAGTCGTACGACCGAATCGTCCGTGATGAGGACGAGTGGCGGGAGAAGATCCGGTACGTGGTCGAGAACCCGGGGCGTGCGGGCGAAGACGATGGGTATCGGTGGGTGTGGCTGAAGGGCGGCGGCGATCGTTCACGGAGGCAGGATGCCTCCGCCACCGACCAGGGTGATTCGTCCCTCGCCTTCACCCCCGCCCGCTACGCCAAAACCTACGAAACCTGGCACGACAACCTGAAGGACTGGTGCATCAGCCGCCAACTCTGGTGGGGGCACCGGATCCCAATCTGGACCTTTGTGACACCAGACCGAGATCGAGTTCTCGCGATCGAACAAGGGACCGAACTCCTTGCAGACCTCGTCGATGATCGAAGAACCGTCGTTCGACCAGACGAGCAGCATGGGCTGATCCATGTATGCACCAAGGACCCCGGCACGGTCCATGCACTCGAGCAATTCACAGCTTCGATACACGCGCAACGTAACGTGCTCGCTGACGATGACTCCGCGGTGTTCATCAACGCATACCAAGACCCCGACGTCCTCGACACCTGGTTCTCCTCCGCTCTCTGGCCCCTCTCCACACTCGGGTGGCCAAACGCCGACCTCCCCACCATCGACCCCAAACAGATCGATCAGGGTGACACCGCCGAGGTTCGCTCCGTCTGGGTCAAGCGCGTCGGCACCTGGCAAGCGTTCATCGGCGACCCGACCGACAACACCGGCTCCGACGAACTCATCGACACGCTCCTCCCCCTCCGCGACCTGCACCGCCGCGACGACACCTCCGACTTCCGCCCGCTCGCCTACCAGCTCTTCCGCGAAGCGGACCTCGAGCGCGATGGCCTCGAAGCCGTCCCGCTCTTCCAAGCCGACGACATTCAGCAAGCAAACGACCTCGTCTGCGCCGTCGCAGTACGCACCGACGAACCGGTCACCATGCCAAACGGCGACACCGTCGACATCCCGGGCCTCCTGCTCCGCCACGGCTTCCAGGACACCGCCGGCCTGCTCGACGCCTTCAACCCCACCGATGTGCTCTGCACCGCCCGCGAGATCATCACCCTCTGGGTGAGCCGCATGGTCATGTTCAACCGCTTCTTCCGAGGCGACAACATCACCCCCGCCCCACCCCCCTTCCGCGACGTCGTCATCCACGCCATGATCCAAGACGGCGAGGGACGCAAAATGTCCAAGTCGCTCGGCAACGGTGTCGACCCGCTCGACATCATCGCCTCGCACGGCTCCGACGCCATGCGCTTCACCCTCTGCCAGATGGCCACGCAGACGCAAGATGTCCGCATGCCCGTCGAGCGCGATCCCCAAACCGGCCACAACACCTCGCCGAAGTTCGATCTCGGGCGAAACTTCTGCACCAAGGTCTTCAACGCCGCCAAGCTCGTCGCCAACTTCTTCCAGAACGCACCGGACCATCCACCGAGCGTCGCACCGGGCAACGCCGCGATCGAACCGGCGAGCCTCTCGCTCGTCGACCGGTGGGTGCTGTCGCGTCTCGCGATGACCATCGAGCGCATGGACACCGCCATCGCCACCTACCAGTTCAACCAACTCGCCGAAGCCATCTACGACTTCGTCTGGCGCGACTTCTGCGACTGGTACCTCGAAGCCATTAAACCCACCGCCCGCGAGTCCGCCGATCAGCGATCCGTCGTCGCGAACGTCCTCGAAGCCATCATCCGCCTGCTCCACCCGATCGCACCCTTCGTGACCGAGGTCATCGGCGAAGCCGTGCATACGCTCGAACGCCACCCCATCGCCGGGCTCGACCTCCCCGAGCGCAGCGCGTTCGACGCACTGGTTTGCCGATCCGCCTGGCCCACTACGGATGCATCGCTCCGCGATGAAGAAGCCGAGCGCATCTTCGGCCGAGCCCAGGCACTCACCGAGGTCATCCGACAAACCCGAGCGCAGCAAGATGTCCCGCCCAAACGCCGCATCACACTCCACGCTCCCCAGGTCGTGATCGACGAGGTACTCGGCGCCCAGTCCGGCATGGTCGAGTCACTCGCGGGCCTCGAGCGAGTCGCGACCGATCCGCCAGACGGCCCCGCGGTCCAGGTCCGCTCCGAAGGCCACACCCTCGCGCTCACCAACCTCGCCGACGAAGTCGATCCACAAGCCCAAGCCGCCAAACTCCGCGAGCAGCTCGCCAAGCTCGAAAAAGACCTCGCCGCACTCGACAAGCGCCTCGGCAACCCCGGCTACACCGAAAAAGCCCCCGCACACCTCGTCGAAGAAACCAGGGCCCAACGCGCCAAGAAGGCCAAAGAAATCGACGACATCCGCAAGGAGCTCGACCAGCTATGACGACCGCACGCCACACCGCACGCCCGGTCGCCACATCGGTCTGCATCGCCGTCGCATCGCTCATCTGCGCCGCCTGCGCACCCGCGCCCGACCCGGTCGCTTCCGCCATGGCGACGCAGCAGCCGGTCAACGCCCGCGTGCTCGCCGAAGACACATGGACCTTCAACGGCGCCGAAGGCCGAAAGATCCTCACCGACCACTTCCGCCTCTTCACCACCGCAACGAGGCCCAAACTCGCAGACCGCATGCCCGCCTTCCTGGAGCACGGCCTCGCCCACTACCGCACCGCCATCGTCGACCTGCCACCGCCCACGACCGCCAAGCTCGATGTCTATCTCATGGACAACCGCCCACAGTGGCAGCGGGTCACCCGACGGCTCATGGGCGACCGCGCCGACACCATCGACCGCATCCAGCGGGGCGGCTTCGCCGCCCGCGGCGTCGGCGTCTACTACGACATCGGCCAGCGCGACACACTCGCCATCGCCGCCCACGAGGGCTGGCACCAGTACACCCAGCGGACCTTCGATGAGTCGCTCCCCATCTGGGCCGAGGAAGGACTCGCCACCTACATGGAGGGCTTCCGTCAACGCGACGGCCGCGCCGTCTTCCTGCCGTGGTCCAACCTCGAGCGCTACGACCAGCTCCGCCGTGCGCACACCTCCGGCACACTCATCTCCCTCGATGAACTCCTCGCCGCTGCACCCGAGGACTACGCCGGCTTCGACGATGAACGCCTTCTCACCTACTACGCCCAGGTCTGGGCACTCATCCACTTCCTCCTCGAATGGCAGAACGGCGACTACGCCGGCGGCCTGCAGCAGATGCTCCGAGACGCTGCCGCCGGCGGACTCCAGGCACGCATCGCTGCGAGCTTCTCGGAGCCCGAAGCCGCGTCAGCCGTCGCCTCCGGCCGAGGACCCGCAGCCCTCACTGCCTACTCCGGACTCTCCGTCGACTCCCTCGCAACCGAGTACCGCCGATTCCTCGACACGCTCGCGCGCCCACCCGTGCGAAACGCCGTCGTCGCCGGCCGATCTCCGCTCGAACCCGGTGAGGGGGCCGTCCGATAGTGACCGCAAGCTCGGCCCCCCGAAGCAACTGCGGACTTCCCCAGGCTGACCAAAAGTGTGCAAGACACTCAAAAAGCCTCACCTCCGGTTGGCCTTTCGCCGCTTCGGCTGTACCTTTACCGCGGAAAAGGACGGTCCCGCGCCACGGGACCATGAGATACAACGCTCCACACCTCGTAGCGTTTTTTCGACGCGGTTGTCGCTGCCCGGCACCCGACCTCTCACTATGGCTTCCCTCTTACTCAACGCCCCAGGCTTCGCGGAAACGCGGGGCCAGGGGTTCTTTTTTTGCCGTGGTCGACGCCGCGTCGGATCCCGGTGAAACACCCGCTCAGCGCCGCTCAGCCGCCCCAAACGCGATCTCACCCCGGCGCACCAAGTGCCCGCTCGAACACATCGCGCATCGCATCCACATCAACCAGGAACCCATCGTGCCCCGCCGACGAATGGACGACCGTGGCGTCCGCGTCGAAGCCCCGCGCACGAAGCGTGCGCGCCGCCTCCACCGACTGCTCCGGCGGGTACAGCCAGTCTGTGTCATAAGCGATGAACCGCACCACAGGTGACGCGCCGTCCGACTCAGGATCGAGTCGATCGAGCGGTATATCGCACCGATCCATCGCCGCGGTCAGGTGCAAGTACGTCGCGGCATCGAACCGCGCCGCGAACGTCTCCGCCTGATGGTCCAAATACGTCTCGACCGGGTACCCCTGGTCAAACCTCGAACGCGGACCGCCGAAGGGACTCGGCTCGCGCACGAACCGTTCCTCCATCCCGGCGCAGGAGAGATAGGAAATGTGCGCAAGCATGCGGGCCACACCAAGCCCTGAGCGCTCAGCAGCGACACCAGCGCTATCGCCACGCTCCAGTTCACCGAGCACCGCCCGCCGCCCCACATGATTGAGGGCCTGCGCCTGAGCCGTGAGGCGCGGGGCCGCGCACACCGGCACGATCCTCCGGACACGCTTCGGAAAACGCTCGAGCCACGCCAACGCCTGCATCCCACCGAGCGACCCGCCCGTCACCGCGTACACACGCTCGATCCCGATCGCATCGAGCACCAGCGCCTGCGCCCGCACCATGTCGCCGACCGTGATCACCGGGAAATCCACCCCGAATGCCTCGCCCGTCGCCGGGTTGATCGAGCACGGCCCCGTCGAGCCGTACCGTGACCCGAGCACGTTCGAGCACACCACGAAGAACCGATCCGTGTCGATCACCTTGCCCGGCCCGATCGCCTCGTCCCACCACCCCGGCCGCTTGTCGTCCGCCGCGTGCCGGCCCGCAGCGTGCGCATCCCCCGTTAACGCGTGGCACACCAGCACCACGTTGTCACGATCGGGCGCGAGCGTGCCGTACGTCTCGTAGGCGATGTCCACCTCCGTGAGCCCGCCGCCGAGTTCAAGTGAAAACGGCTCGTCGGCCGGGCCGACGAGCCGCACACTCTCTGTCTTCACCACCTGATCACCGCGTGCGCCCTCCTCGCCGGCGCCCGAGCGCACCCCGCGCGCCGCCTCGACGACAACGGGTTGGCTCGGCCGGATCCCTGGCACGCGGCACACTCCGTCCGGGGTCACCGATCACCCATGGCTCACGCCGGGACCGCAGCGCCCCGGCCCGCCTTCTCGAGCGCCTGCTCGATGTCGGCGATGATGTCCTCCGGCGACTCGATGCCCACCGACAGACGCACGTAGTCCGCCGTCACGCCGGTCTGGGCGAGTTCGTCCTCTGTCAGCTGGCTGTGCGTCGTCGTCGCCGGGTGGATCGCCAGGCTCTTCGCATCGCCCACATTCGCCAGGTGCGAGAGCAGCTTGAGGTTCTCGATAAACGTCTTCGCCGCCTCGGGCCCACCCTCGATGCCGAAGCCAAGGATCGCGCCGAACCCATTGGTGTAGTACTGCTTCGCCCGCGCGTGCGTGGTGTGCGTCGTCAGCCCCGGGTAGTTCACCCACTTCACCAGCGAGTGGTTCTGCAGATACTCCGCGACCTTCAGCGCGTTCTCAGCGTGCCGCGGCACACGCAGATGCACCGTCTCGATGCCCTGCAAGAACAAGAACGCCGCGAACGGGCTCAGTGTGCCGCCCAGATCACGCAGCAGGTGCGTCCGGCACCGGATGATGTACGCGATGTTCCCGATCGGCTTCAGTGCCTCGGTCAGGACCACACCGTGGTAGCTCGGGTCGGGCGAGTTGAACTCCGGCCACTTCTCTGCGTGCTGCGTCCAGTCGAACTTGCCCGAATCCACGATCGCGCCGCCGATGTGCGTGCCGTGCCCGCCCAGGAACTTCGTGAGCGAATACACCGCGATGTCGATCCCGTGGTCGAACGGCTTGAACACCACCGGCGTGAGCGTCGTGTTGTCGCAGATCACCGGCAGGCCCTTGGCGTGCGCCGCATCAGAGATCGCCTGGTAGTCGGGCACATCGTTCTTCGGGTTGCCCAGGCTCTCGATGTACACGCACCGCGTGTTCTCATCGACCAGGCCCGCGATCTCCTCCGGCTTCTGCGGATCGAAGAACCGAACCTCGATCCCGAACCGCTTGAGCGTCTGCGTGAAGAGCGTCCACGTGCCGCCGTAGAGCGAGGTCCCCGAGATGAAGTTCTGGCCCGCCTTGCAGATGTTCAGGATCGAGTACAGGATCGCCTGCTGACCCGAGGAGACCGACAGCGCCGCCACGCCGCCGTCGAGCTCCGCGAGGCGCTTCTCGAGCACATCGTTCGTCGGGTTCATCAGGCGGCTGTAGATGTTGCCGAACTCCTTGAGCGCGAACAGGTTCGCCGCGTGCTCTGTGGAGTTGAAGACGTAGCTCGAGGTGGCGTAGATCGGCACCGCCCGGCTGTTGGTCGCGGGGTCGGCCGTCTGGCCGGCGTGCAGGCAGAGCGTGTCGATGTCGGGCGTCTTGCCCCCGAGCAGTTCGCTGACGGACATAGCGATGAACTCCTAACTGGGCCGGCGTCTCAGTCAGTGCGTGATCGCCGGCAGGTGCTTCGTGATGCTTCAAAGACAAACAGTGAACGAAAAAGTGAACTGGAACATGTGAATCACACCGCGACCCCATCCGGTGCCGCAGCGAAGGTCCTCTCAAACGGTCCGATGCGCGTGCCATCGCCCTCCACCGCCCCGAGCGACGCCACCTCGAACGCCAGCTCCCACTGCGCCGCCGCGTGGCACGCCTTCGGCTGAACGATCACGCCGCCAACCTCCGCCGCCTCGGCCCACGACAGCGTCGCATACCGCCGCGGCGGCGGCCCAGGAACGTTCGGGTCCGACTCGAACACACCCGCCACGTCTTTCACAAGACGCACATCCGCGTCAAGCTGCGACGCCAAGAACAACGCCGAGAGGTCCGAACCGCCACGACCGGTCAGCAGCAACTCACCATCAGGACCCACCACGATGAACCCCGGCACGATCACCGCCCGGTGCTCATCGATCGCCCCGCGAAGCCGTCCCACATCGAGCGTTTTGGGCAACGCATCCTCGATCGAGCCCGAGCCGCGCAGCCCAAGCTGATGCACATCCAGCGCCCGCGCCTCCACACCGATCCGGTGCAGCGCACACGCCAACAGCGCCGCCGACGCGATCTCACCCGTGCTGAGCAGCGTCGCCAAGGCCGCCGGATCCGGCGTCCCCCCACGAACCGTCGCCGCCTGCGCGATCAACTCATCCGTCGTATCGCCCACCGCCGACACCACCGCGACCACCCCGTTGCGACGCTCCAACGCCGACGCGACTTCACGGGCCGCTGCATCAAACGCAGAGACGTCTGTCAGGATCGACGATCCAAACTTCAGCACAGCAAGAGGAGAACGAGCAATCGACATAGCACGAGATCGAGGCATAAGGGACCGATACCGGGTCGGCGACACGCCGACTGCGGCACATAACACAGAAATCTGAGTGAGCGGCGATCAGCCGAGCAGGCCAAGGCCGCGTGAACGCAACCATACCGCCCTCGGCCCATTGGTCAAGGAGCTTTCATCCAGTTTTGTGGATGAATGGAAGAAAGCTCACTCGGGCCGCCTCAGGCGTTCAGCTCACCCGGTCCTTTTCCAAACTTCTTCGCCATCTGCCCGTCACCCGACCGCTCGTACTTCGTGAACCCGAGCCGGTCCAGATTGGCATCCGACAGCGTCGACCGCTCCCGCACATCCGTGTAGTCACCACCGATGTTCGGCGCCATCGGCACTCGCCGCACCGGCTCACCGGTCGTCGGGTGCGTCGTGAGCGCCGCATCGCTCATCCGCTGAGTGAGCTCGAACCGCTCACCCGGCGAGCCGTCATCGGTCACCGTCTCGTACACGTACGTGGGCATCGCTAGATTGAAGGCACCGACCGGCCGCTACTCCACACGCCGGATGATCACCGCCGTTTGATCGTCCTCGCGGGGCACACCGCCGGTGAAATCGTTCACCCCGTCGCGTAACGCCGCGATCAGCTCCTCCGCGCTCCGGTCCGGGTGCGCGCAGGCAATATCGATCACCCGCTGCTCGCCGAACATCTCGCCGGTCTTCGGCTCGGCCGCCTCGTAATACCCGTCGGAGAGCAGTATGAACCGGTCGCCCGGCCCGAGCGTGATCGGCTCCACCACATCCGCGTGCGGATCGATGTCGATCCCGAGCGGCATCGCGTTCGCCGCCAGCACCATCGATTCCCCGCTCGCACGCACCACAATGAGCGGCGCCTGACCCGCTGCCGCGTACCCCAGCTCGTGCGTCTCAACATCAAGCAACCCGAAAAACGCCGTCACGAACCGACCCACCGGTAAATCGCGGTGCAGTTGATCGTTCACATGCAGCGCCAGCGCATCGAGCGAATCGCTCAGACGTGCCCCCATCCGCACCATCGCCAGCACCTGCACCACCGACAGCGCCGGGCCGATCCCGTGCCCCGTCGCATCGCCCATGAACACCAGCCCATGGCCCTTCAGGGGTAACTCCGCGATGTCGATCACATCGAACGCATCCCCGCCCGTCTGATCCGCAGCCTCCGACACACCCGCGATGTCGTACCCGCCAAACGAGGGCAGCGTCGAGGGCAAACTCGACTGCTGAATCCGCTTCGCCACCTCCAGATCCGCCTCCAGCTTCCGCTTGGCGATCTCCGACTCGATCAGCGTCGCCCGCCGAAGCGCCACCGCCGCCTGGTCCGCCAGGTGCCGCGCCAGCTTGATGTCGCGCGGCGTGAACCCCGCGCCTTCATCGTCGCCCTGCTTGTTCAGCACCTGCGCCACGCCAACCAGCTCGCCCTCGTGGTCGAGCAGCGGCACCGTCAGAATGCACCGCGTCCGGTACCCCGTCTGCTTGTCCACCGACTGGTTGAACCGCGCATCCGCATACGCATCCGGGATGTTGATCACCGCCCGCTCGCGCCCTGCCTCTCCGATGATCCCCTTGTCCGCCGGCAGCCGAAGATCCGTCCCAAGCCCGTGCGCCTTCGTCGCGAAAAACTCGTGACGATCCGCGTCGTACTGAAATACCGACGCCCGATCCGCCGACAGCACATCACGCAGCGCGTTGATCACCAGCCCCAGTACCTCCGCCAGATCAGCCGACGACGCGAGCCGCTGCGCAACTCGCGACAGACCGTCGAACGTCGGCTCGTCGATCCAACTCTCGATCACAGCAATCGGCTCAGCAGAGGACATGGGCACCAACAGCCTACCCACCTGACACACAATTCCCCGAGAGTTTCTCTCATATCCCCGCCCTTGCCATGCAAACCGCCCCTCACCCCCAACGAGTCGTGGGCGCAGGCCCGCGGACGGTCCACCGAGACGCTCCCAAGCCATCCACCACCGCCCACGCCGAGCACCAATACAACACGCCCGTGAGCCCCACCTCACTCCGCGAACATCGCCTCCACGAACGACTCCGGATCAAACGCCTCTACATCCTCCACCCGCTCCCCCACGCCCACAAGCTTCACCGGGACCCCCACCGCCTCGCGGATCGCCACCACCACCCCACCGCGGGCCGACCCATCGAGCTTGGCCAGAAACACGCTCGTCAGATCGATCGCCTCGTCGAACGACCTCGCCTGCTGCACCGCGTTCTGACCCGTCGTCGCGTCCAGCACCAAAATCACCTCGTGCGGCGCCCCAGCGATCTGCTTCGCCGTGATCGACGCGATCTTCCTCAACTGACGCATCAACGCCTCGTTGTTGTGCATCCGACCCGCCGTATCGATCAGCAGCACATCCACACCCCGCGCCACCGCCGCCTCGCACGCGTCGAACGCCACCGCCGCCGGGTCCCCACCCTCTTTCCCGCGGATCACCTCCACGCCGAGCCGCTCCGACCAGATCTCCAGCTGCCGCAACGCGCCCGCTCTGTACGTGTCACACGCCCCCAGCAGCACCGACTTGCCCTGCTCACGCAACGCGTGCGCGATCTTCGCCACCGATGTCGTCTTCCCCACACCGTTCACGCCCGCCACCAGCACCACCGTCAGCCCGCCATCGCCCGCGAACCGAAGCGACCGATCCTCCGCCGGCCACATCGCCTTCAACTCGGTCTTCAGAAACTCCAGTACCTCGTCGCCGGTCTCGATCCGCCCCGCCTTGAAATCCGCTCGGATCCGCTCCACCAGACTCACCGCTGTCTTCACCCCCACATCCGCCTGCACAAGCTTCGCCTCGAGCTCGCGCAGCAGCGCCTCGTCCACCCGGCGCCCCACCAGCATCGACCGGATCTGCCGCGTCACCGCGTCGCGCGTCTTCGCGAGCCCATCGCGAAGCTTGCTCAGCGTGCCCAGCGCCCGCTTGAACAGACCCATCAGCCCTCCGGCTCCACCCGCCCCGCCTTCGCGGGCTCGATCACCTGGCTCACCCGAGCCTCGCGCTCCAAGCCCTTCATGTACTTGTCCAGCACGCCGTTCACGAACGACGGCGAACGCTCGGTCGAAAACTCCTTCGCCAGCTCCACCGCCTCGTTCACCACCACCTTCGGCGGCGTCCGCCCGCTCGTCATCTCGAAGATCGACAGACGCAGAATCGCCCGATCCACCGCCGGCTGACGCACCGCCGGCCACTCCGGCGCAAGCCGCAGCGCCGCGTCGTCAGCCCGGCGACGACCGCCAAACGCCTCCAACGCCAGCGCCCACGCCGCCTCCCGGTCGCGCCGCCCACGCCGATCGTCCTCGTCCGCACCCTCCACAAACACCGCCCGAAGCACGTCCGGATCGTCCTCCGGCCGCGCATCCAGCTCAAACAGCGCCTGAAACGCCAGCCTTCGGATGTCACGAGGTCTCGCCATGGGCCGCACAGCGTAGGCCCCATCCAACGACACCACGAGCCGCGGGCGCGAGCCCGCGGACCAGCACGCCAACACACACGAAGCCCGACCAACACCACACCAAGCCCCCATCACCAAGCGCCCACCGACGGTGGTGGGAGCGTCCCGCCCCCACGAACACGCCCTCGCCACCACTCACCATCCCAAACGAGCCGCGGACCAGCGCGCCGGCCCGGCCAAAGCGCCCCCCATTCACTCCGCCTCCGCCGCCTCCGATGGCTCCATCGCCACCACCGTCGCCAGCACCCCAAGCACCGCGTTCATTGCCTCGGCGCCCTTGTTCCCGTGCTCACCACCCGCCCGCGCACGCGCCTGCTCGAGCGAATCAACCGTCAGCACCCCGAGCCCGATCGGCATCCCGAACTCCACCGTCAACGACGTCAACCCCTGCACCACCGCGCCCGCGATCACCTCGTCGTGCCGCGTCTCGCCCTTGATCACGCACGCCAGCGCCACCAGCCCATCGAACGATTCCGTCTCGATCGCTGCGTACGCGATCGCCGGCACCTCGTACGCCCCGGGCGCCGGCATCACCACCAGCTCGTCCTCCGGATCGGCGCCGGGCCGCGTCGCGAACGACTCGACCGCCGCCTCGCGCAGCGACTCCGTCACCTCCGGGTTGTACCGGCTCACGATCACCCCAATGCGGATCGGCGCGTGGATCGGCTCGGGCTCGATGGTCTGATGAATCGCCATCCCGCGATGGTACCGATCATCCACCAGGCCCCGGCGCAGGTAGGCTCACACGATGGACCCGCTGCTCGTTCGGCTCACGCCGGTGCTCCACCTCACCCGGATCACCACGGCCTTCGCAGCGGTCGCGAACGTCTGGCTCGTCCTCCTCTGGAGCCGCGCCGAGTTCGCCGAGAAAGCCGAGGCCACCGGCGCCGTCCGCGACTCCCCGCTCTGGGTCCTCCTCGGCGGCGGCACGGCCATGGCCGTCGGCCTCTTCGCCTTCGGCACCGCTCTCAACGACACGCTCGATGTCC
The DNA here is from genome assembly GCA_038747915.1 of Planctomycetota bacterium. Taxonomy (GTDB): domain Bacteria; phylum Planctomycetota; class Phycisphaerae; order Phycisphaerales; family UBA1924; genus JBCDAP01. The sequence continues at coordinate 17,203 of JBCDJJ010000041.1, forward strand.
GCCGCGACCGATCCATGAACCCCCAACCGCCCCGTCGCGAGCGGCGCCATGCCCGTCGAGGTCGCCCTCGCTTGGACCCTCGGCGCCCTCCTCGTCGCTGTGCTCGGCTCCGCAGCCCTCGGCGTCCCCGCGGTCATCATGTGCCTCGGCACCGCCGTCGCCGTCATGCTCTACAACGCCGCGCTGCGATTCCTGCCCGCTGTCGGCCTCGTCATGCTCGGCCTCATCTACGGCGCGCACATGATGGCCGCCAACGTCCACCTCGCCTTCATCTGGCCCGTCTGGCTCAGCATGACCCACGCCCTCTTCGCCGGCGCCGTCACCCACCGCCTCCGCGGCGCCAGACCCGCCCTCAACGGCGGCACGCTCGCCGCTGCGGTCCTCGCCTACGCCGTCTGGTCCGCCGTGCTCATCTTCGTCGGATGGCGCCGCATGGGCGGGCCGTGGCCCGAGTGGGAGCTCTCGCCGCTCGCAGCGATCCTGCCGAGCATCCTCGCTGTCGGCTTCATCGTGCTCGCCTGGCGCAAGTCGCGCACCGCCGGCACGAGCCGCGCCGCCGCCGACAAAGTCCAGCGCTACGCCGCGCTCTGGCTCGCCCTCTACGCCGCCGGGTGGATGCTCGGCGCCGGGCACCGCGGCGAAGCCCTGCTCCTCGGCGGCCTCGCGCTCGCCGGGTTCCTCGGTATGACCGTCCTCCGCGAGCTCTTCAGCCTGATCGAGCACCCCGTCGGCTACCGCCGCTAGACCACACCAAGTACCCACCGCCGGTGGTGGGAGCGTCCCGCTCCCGCGACGAACACACCCCCATCCGCCAACACGCCGGGTAGCCTCCACCGATGCCGCCCCGCGTCCGCATCACCGATGTCTCACCCCGCGATGGCCTCCAGAACGAGCCCATCGGCGACCACGGCCCCATCCCCACCGAGCGCAAAGCCGACCTTGTCCGCGCCGCTGCAGCAACAAGCGTCGACGAGGTCGAACTCACCAGTTTCGTCAGCCCCAAGTGGGTCCCCCAGCTCGGCGACGCGGCGCACCTCTGCGCCCTCATCGCCGACGAGGCCCGTGCCTGGACCTGCACCCGCTCCGCCCTCGTCCCCAACGAACGCGGCCTCGATGCCCTCCTCGAAGCGAACGCCCGCGCCGGCTTCCCCCTCATCAACAAACTGAGCGTCTTTACCGCCGCAAGTGAGACCTTCAGCCGGCGCAACACCAACGCCACCATCGACGAGACGCTCGAACGCTTCGAGCCCGTCGCCCGACGAGCCGCGGACGCCGGCCTCGCGCTCCGCGGCTACATCTCCTGCGCCGTCGCCTGCCCCTTCGAGGGCCCCATCGAGCCCGAAGCCGTCGCCCGCGTCGCTGCTTCCCTCGCAGCACTCGGCATCCACGACATCGACCTCGGCGACACCATCGGCAAGGCCACCCCCGACTCGATCACGGCGGTCATCAACACCGTCGCTGCCCACCTCGGCCCGCCGGGCGACGCCGATGACCCCCGCCTCACCATCCACCTCCACGACACCTTCGGCGGCGCCGCCGCCTGCGTCGAAGCCGCCATCGCGCTCGGCGTGCGATCCTTCGACGCGGCCTTCGGCGGCCTCGGCGGGTGCCCCTACGCCAGCACCGACACCACCCGAGCCCCCGGCAACATCGCCATGCGCACACTCCTCGACACCATCGAGCACGCTGGGTGCGCGCACACCGTCGACCGCGCCGCCGCAGCCCACGCCACCGAGCTCGCCCTCGACATCCGGAGCACCGCATGATCCGCGTCGAGACCAACGAACTCCGCATCAACAACACGCCGGCCCGCTTCGGCGAACTCATTCTCGACCGCCCCGACAAGCGCAACGCCCTCACGGTCACCATGCTCGACCACCTTGAACGTGCTGCCCGCGCGCTCAACGACGACGAGTGCCTCGGCGCCATCCTCCTCCGCGGCGACGGGCCGAGCTTCTGCGCCGGCTTCGACCTCACACCCGTCAACGAGCAGCCCGACGCGCTCGCCCCACTCCTCGAGGGCCTCTCCGCCGTGGTCCGCACCCTCCGCACCGCCCACAAACCCGTGATCGTCGCCGTCCAAGGCCACGCCATCGCCGGCGGGTGTGCCCTCCTCGGCGGCGCTGATTTCGTCGTCTCTCACCCAACCGCAAAGCTCGGCTACCCCGTCGTCCGCCTCGGCATCTCGCCCGCCCTCACCGCCCCACTCCTCCGCCCCGCCATCGGCCCCGCTCGAGCACGCACCATGCTCCTCGCCGGCGACCTGATCACCGGCGAGCACGCCGCCTCTCTCAGTCTGGTCCACCGACTCGTCGACCTCCCCGAAGACGTCACCCCACGCGCCCAGATCGAAGCCGCAGCCCTCGCCGCCAAACCGCCGCACGCCATCCGCACCACCAAAGCCCTCCTCAACACACTCGACGGCCTCGACGACGACAACGACCCACTCAACACCGCCCTCGCCGCCTCACTCCGCATCGTCGGCAACCCCCACCAACAACACGCCCTCGCCGCACTCTTCAACCACCACACGTAATCACCCGGTTACAGGTGCCCGACGACTCGCGAAGCGAGAAGTCGGCTCACTGCACCACCTGTCCGCCACGCGACACCACCATCAGATCCACCACTCTGAACCACCCACTACCGTCCCACCATGCCCGACCACGCCACCCTCGCCATCGACGGCTCCATCGCCACGCTCACCCTCGAGCGCGCCGAGAAGCGCAACGCCCTCTCTCTCCCCCTCCTCGACTCCGCGCGAGCCCACGTCGCCGAACTCTCCTCGAACACCGCTGTCCGCGCCCTCGTCCTCACCGGCGCCGGCCGCGCCTTCTGCGCCGGCATGGACCTCCGCGCCGTCCTCGATGAGCCCGGCGCCCCCCACCGTCTTCTCGACTCCATCGCCGAGCTCGCCATCGCCCTCGTCGAGCTCGACACCGTCGTCATCGCTGCCGTCAACGGCGCCGCCATCGGCGGCGGGTGCGGCCTCGCCTGCGCCGCCGACCTCGCCATCACACACGCCGAGGCCACGCTCGGCTTCCCCGAGGTCGACCTCGGCCTCTGCCCAGCGGTCGTCGCCCCGTGGGTCCACCGCCGGCTCGGCGGCGCCCGCGCCCGGCAGGTCCTTCTCACCGGCGGCACCATGACCGGCCTCCGAGCCGCCGAGATCGGCCTCGTCGACGCGCTCGTCCCCACCGCCGACGATGTCCTCCCCGAGGCCACCGAGCGCGCCCGCACGATCGCTGGCGGCGGCGCCGAGGCCCTCGCCGCCACCAAACACCTGCTGTCCGAGCTCGACGGTGCGCGCTTCAAGACACTCTCGCGCTCCGGCGCGGCGCTGTCCGCCTCCGTCCTCGCAGGCCCCGAAGCACAGGCCAGACTCCGCGGCGCGCTCTCCGGATAACCACCACAGGTTCTCGGACAATCTACTAAACCGAATATTGTTCGGTCTTACAGCCGGACGACTGAGAGCATTCCGTGCCAAGCCTCGCTTGAGTTCGATTGATTGGCGGTGTAGTCTTGTCGGACAGTTCACCCCCGCCCCGGAGACGCTGCGATGGATCACCTGCCGGTCGAGACGAGATCGACGAGCGACGGGCGGGCGATCGCCGTCCTCACCATCGATCAGCCGAACCGCGCCGTCGCCGTGCTCGACGGTGAACTGATCAACCGTCTCGACGCCACGCTCACCGCCCTCACCGCCGGCGAGCTCCCGCCCACGACACCGAAGATCGACGGCCTCATCCTGGCCTCGTCGTCCCGAGTCTTCCTCGCCGGCGCCGATCTCGCTGCCCTCGCCGACTTCGACGACGACGCAGCACTTGCCTATCTCCGCAAGGGCTCCCAGGTCTTCGCCAAACTCTCCGCCCTCCCCGTGCCCACCGCCGCTGCCATCAACGGCGCTGCGCTCGGCGGCGGGCTCGAACTGGCCATGCACTGCGACCACCTCGTCGCCCTTGAACCGACGCCTCAGCCCGATGGCACCGTCAAGCCCTACCAGGTCGGCCTGCCCGAGGCCGGCCTCGGCCTCTGCCCCGGGTGGGGTGGCACGCAGATGTTCCCCGCCCGCGTTGCTCGGAGTTCTATCGGCCTCGCCATCCGCGCCGTCGCGGAGGGCCGCACCTGGACCGCCGCCGAGGCCGCCGAGCACAAACTCATCGACTCCATCCACCCCGACTTCGACGCCCTCTTCGACCGCGCCGCCGAACTCTTCGCCGCTGGCAAGCAGGGCCTGAAGGGCCGCCCCGTCCACATCGCCCAGGACGACGCCCACGGCCTCCCATCCCGCTCCGCCTTCGAGGCTGTCCGCAACCAGGTCTTCGCCACCGATTCGGCTCGCTCCGTCGCCGAGTGCATCGAGACGGGCCTCAAGCACGGGTGGGACGCCGGCCTCGCCGCCGAGCACCAGCACCTCGTCGACCTCCGCCACACAAAGACCGCCACCGAGAAACTCGAAGCCTTCCTCGGACGACCCGTCGAAGCATCCCGGGCGACCACCGCCTGAGCAGCGCACCGGGCGCACGGACACGTGCGCACGTGGCTTGGTTTTGGGGGCCCACCGGGGCCGAGTATCACACGGCGCCACACACGGCGCACCACGTCCCGAGTCCCGCGCTGCGAAGCGCGGCGCCCGGGCACAGGAGACCGACCGCATGAGCACGACGAAGACCGACGTGTCGGCCGCTGCCTCCGGTGGGAGTGACCGCCTCCGCGCCGATCTGAAGACCGCCAAGGGCCTCTCCGAACGCGACCGCCAGATGATCGCCGACGCCGAGGTGCTCATGGGCCCCGACCCCGAGGAGATCGGGTTCGTCAAGAACCTCTTCTTCGGCGATGTCCGGGAAGACCTCATCTTCCCCTACCCCGCCCAGGACGCCGAAGAGCTCATGCGCTGCGATCAGCTGCTCGCTGCCCTCGACGAGTACATGCGCAACGAGCACCCCGCGATCCAGATCGACCAGGAACAAGAGATCCCGCGCCCCGTCATCGACAAGCTCTTCAAGCTCGGCGTGATGGGCATGACCATCCCCCGCGAGTTCGGCGGCCTCGGCATGGGCGTCACGAGCTACGTCAAGGTCCTCGAGAAGATCGGCAGCTACTGCGGCTCCACCGCGGTCCTCGTCAGCGCCCACCAGTCGATCGGGTGCAAGGCCGTGATGCTCTTCGGGAGCGACGAGCAGAAGGCCAAATGGCTGCCCAAGCTCGCGGGCGAGTGGGTCAGCGCCTTCTGCCTGAGCGAGCCCAACGTCGGGTGCGACGCCGGCGGCCAGGAGACACGGTGCGAGCTGAGCGAAGACGGCACCCACTACATCCTCAACGGTGAGAAGAAGTGGGCCACGAGCGGCGGCATCTCCGGCCTGTTCACCGTCATGAGCAAGCAGAAGATGCCCGACGGCAAAGACCGCGTCACCGCGCTCGTCTGCACGCCGGACATGGAAGGCATCGACATCTTCCAGAAGAACCGCAGCAAGTGCGGCATCCGCGGCACGTGGCAGGCCCGCATCCGCTTCAACAACGTCCGCGTGCCCAAAGAGAACCTGCTCCACAAGGAGGGCAAGGGGCTCAACGTCGCGCTCACCTGCCTGAACTACGGCCGGTGCACGCTCAGCGCCGGCATGCTCGGCTCGGCGCACCGGTGCATGGACCAGGCCATCAAGTGGGGCCGCACGCGCTACCAGTTCAACCGCCCGCTGGCCGACTTCGATCTCGTCCAGGAGCGCACCGCGCGCATGGCCGCGTACATCTACGCGATGGACGCCATGCTCTACATGACCACCGGCTTCCTCGATCGCCGCGACGAGGACATCCGCGTCGAGACCGCGGTCTGCAAGACCTTCTGCTCCGACCGCGGGTGGGAGGTCATCAACGACGCCATGCAGATCATGGGCGGCGAGAGCTACATGACCGAGAACGAGGTCGAGCGCGCCTTCCGCGACTCGCGCATCAACCAGATCGTCGAGGGCGCGAACGATCTGATGCAGAACTTCATCTACGGCTACGGCGGCAAGCCGCTCACCGAGCAGATGTTCGCCATCAAGGAGCGCCTCGAGCCCACCGGCATCGGCGACCTGCCTCGCGTCATCTCTAACGCGCTCAACCCCAAGATCCTGCGGGCCGCCCTCCCGCTCGCCGCCGAGGTCTTCCTCGGCATCAAGAAGCCGGCGAGCGAGCTGCCACGACTCCACCCCACGCTCCGCGCCCACGGCGACCGCGTGGCCAAGCTCGTCCGCGAGCACAGCCACCGCTTCAAGCTCGCCAGCATGAAGCACAAGGAAAAGCTCGTCGAGCGGCAGACCATCGCCGCCCGGCTCGCCGACTCCGCGATCTGGCTCCACGCCAGCCTGTGCACGCTCAGCAGGCTCGATGCGCAGATCCGCTCGCACGACGAGGGCGCCGAGTTCGAACGCGACAAGGCCGCGGCCCTGCACTTCCTCGAGCTCTCTGAACTCGAGATCAAGGAGCGCTGGGCCAAGCTCGACCGCCACGCCGACGAATCGATGCGCCACGCCGCCGCGGCCGCCATGGCCTACTCCGACACCCAGGCCAACGCGCTGTTCCGCATCCCCGAGCGATCTCCCGCGGCCCAGGGCGAAGGGAGGCAGACCGATCAGCGGTTCATCAAGCAGTTTCCAGGGCACGACGAGCCCCATACCCCCGCCCACCGCGAGCACTCCCACCAGTAACGGCACCCATGACCAGTGGCGGAGGCATCCTGCCTCCGTGAACGAATCACACGCGAGGTCAGCGCCGCGGAGGCAGGATGCCCCCGCCACCGACCAACACACCACCGATCAGCACGACACCCAGACGGAGTTCGACATGCCCAAGTCGACGGCCTTCGAAGGAACCATCAAGCACTTCCAGCTCCTCGACGAGCAGGGTGTGCTCGACGAGAAACTCGCCGCCAAGAACCCAAAGGGGCACCTGAGCGACGAAGACGCCCTCTATCTCTACGAGATGATGGTGCTCTGCCGGCATTACGACGAGGTAGCTTTCAAGCTGCAGCGGTCGGGCCGCATGGGCACCTACCCGCAGAACAAGGGCCAAGAAGCCGGCCCCGCGGGCATCGGCCTGGCCATCAAGCGCCACGCGCCGGGCAGCTGGCTCGTGCCCTGCTACCGCGAGAACATCGCGCTGTTCATCAACGGCCTGCCGATGGAGAAGATCCTGCTCTCGTGGATGGGCGACGAGCGCGGCAACCAGATGCCCGACGGGCTCAACCAGATGCCCTTCGCCGTGCCGATCGGCACCCACCCGCTCCACGCGACCGGCATCGCCTGGGGACTCGCCTACAAGGCCCAGCGCGCCGGTCGCGAGAACAAGCAGGTCGCCGTCGCCTTCATCGGTGACGGCGCCTCGAGCGAGGGCGATGTACACGAGGCCCTCAACTTCGCCGGTGTGCTCAAGGCGCCCATGATCCTCGTGATCCAGAACAACGGGTGGGCCATCAGCGTGCCCCGCGAGAAGCAGACCGCCTCCGAAACCTTCGCCCAAAAGGCCTTCGCCTACGGACTCCACGGCGTCCGCTGCGACGGCAACGACATCTTCGCCAGCTACAAGGTGATGACCGAGGCCATCGACCGCGCCCTCGAGGACAACCAGCCCACCATCATCGAGACGCTCACCTACCGCCTCGGTGATCACACCACCGCCGACGATGCCCGCCGCTACCGCGACCAGGCCGAGCTCGACGCCTGGCTCAAGAAGGACCCGATGATCCGCACGCGGGCCTACCTCGAAGCTAAGGGCATGTGGGACCAGGCCAAGCAGGACGGTGCGGAGGCCAGGGCCAAGGAGACCGTCGCCGAGATCGTCAAGAACGCCGAGGGCATCGCCGAGCCCGGAGTGGGCGATATGTTCGACTACACCTTCGACGGCCTGCCCAAGCAGCTCCGCCTTCAGCGAGAAACGATGGGCACCAGCGGCCTCGAGCAGGCGCCACACCAGGAACGGCTTCAGCAGGAACTTGAAACGAGCGTGGCCTAACGCCCGAGCGCACACAACACCGCAGAGCAACCGCGTATGGCCTGCCCCAGACTCGACCACACGACCCCGCGTACCGCCGCGCCACAGACGTGGTCGTCGCCGCGCTCTCTCGGAGATGCTGCGAGAGGGCGTGGTCCTGCATTGACAGCCCTCGGGTGGATCGGTTGGTGTGGTGTGATTGTGTTGAGCGTGGCCGCTCCTGGGTGCGGCCCGCCCTTCGCGATGGTCTCGTGGGCGCAGATCACCGAAGGGATCGACCCGCCGGCGCACTGGGAGTGCACCCCAGCGGCGGTGCACGATTTCCTCGACCGCGCCGACGACTTTGAAAAGACCGTCACCGAGGAACTCGGCTCGAGGTGGGGCGCCGCTGCGTACGACACCGACTATCGAACCGGCGTGACCTTCGAAGGGCCACGCATCTCACCCAAGTCTCCGTTCTTTCCTGACACTCCGAATTGGTTTGCGATCGACTTCTTCGTTCGTGGTGCAGATATCGATCCGGATGCGCCGGGTGTCATGCCGATCGGTGAGGACGCATCACAGCTGGGCATCCGCTTGACCGCGTACGGAGCAGGTGTCGAGGACTGGGAGGAGACGCGACGGCCGTTGCTGCTGTCGATCCTGGAAGAGCACTTTTCGCCAGACACCCCCCAAGCGAGCGAGACGAATCACGTCACGCAGAGCGGAGCTCACTAGATGGCCAACCTCACACTCGTCCAAGCGATCAACCTCGCCCTCACGCAAGAGATGGAGGCCGACGAGCGCGTCATCGTGCTCGGCGAAGACGTCGGTGCCAACGGCGGCGTCTTCCGGGTGACCGAAGGCCTTCAGCAGCGGTTCGGCGAAGACCGCGTGGTCGACACACCCCTTGCCGAGTCGGGCATCATCGGCACGGCGATCGGGCTCGCGTTCGCTGGGCTTCGACCCGTGCCGGAGATCCAGTTCGAGGGCTTCCTCGGCCCGGCGTACGACCAGATCACCACCCACGCGGCACGCTTTCGCACGCGCACGCGGAGCAGCCGGCCCGTGCCGCTCACGATCCGCGTGCCGGTGGGCGGCGGGATCCACGCGCCCGAGCTGCACTCCGATTCGCCCGAGGCGATCTACGCGCACACGCCGGGGCTCAAGGTGGTCATGCCGAGCACGCCCTACGACGCCAAGGGCATGCTGATCAGCGCGATCCGCGACCCCGACCCGGTGATGTTCTTCGAGCCCAAGCGGATCTACCGCGCGTTCCGCGAGGAGGTGCCCGAGGATGAGTACACCGTGCCGATCGGCCCCGCGAAGGTCATCGAAGAAGGCGAGGACCTCACGGTCGTCACCTGGGGCGCCACGACCATCCAAGCGATCGAAGCCCTCGACAACCTGCCGGAGGACCTCTCGGTCGAGCTGATCGACCTGCGCACCATCTACCCCTACGACGCCGACACGATCTGCGCCTCGGTCGAGAAGACCGGCCGGTGCGTGGTGGTGCACGAGGCGCCGCGCACGTGCGGCATGGGCGCCGAGATCGCCGCGACGGTGCAGGAGCGGTGCTTCCTGAGCCTCGAAGCCCCCGTGCAGCGGGTCACCGGCTTTGACACCGTGATGCCGTACTACAAACTCGAGATGGAGTACCTGCCCAACGCCGAGCGGATCGAGAAGGCAGTGATGGCCACGGTGGGCTACTGATGCGATGACCCACGCGACGTCGATCCAACTCGGTGCCGCGATGTACCCGCACATGATCGGGGAGGTCGAACTCACCGTCATCTCCGACGGGACGTTTGGGATTCCGCCCGCGTTTCTGGCATCGGGGGAGAGCGACGAGCCCGTGCGCGCGTGGCTCCGCGCGCAGTCCATGCCCGAGGATGTGGTGACAAGCCCGCTCAACGTCTGGCTGGTCCGGGTGCCCGGTGGCGCGGGCGGCGAGCGGGTGATGCTGATCGACACCGGGGCCGGGGCGCTCGATACCTTCGGTACGGGCGTGGGGCGGCTCTTCGGCCACCTCGACCGCGCCGGGATCGACCCGCTCGCCATCACCGATCTGGCGATGACGCACCTGCACACCGACCACATCGGCGGCGCGCTGATGGCGGCGGAGCGCGGGCTGTTCTCCGAGTCGTTGCGTGTGCATGTGGCGCGCGTTGAGCTCGAGTTCTGGGGCGGTGACACCACCGCGATGTTCGCAACGCACCGCGTGGGCCCCGAGATCGGCACGGGCCTGACCGGTGCAGCTCGGACGTTCATCGAGGCGTACGGGTCGCGCATCGCGCCCTTCGACGATGGGGCCGAGATCGCCCCCGGCGTGACCGCGCACCTCACGCCCGGCCACACACCCGGGCACGCCGGCTTCCGCATCGAGTCGGGCGGCCGGTCGGCCATGATCCTGGGCGATGCGGTGAACCTCAGCACGTTTGACAACCCCGAGTGGGAGTTCTTCTTTGATACCGAGCCCGAGGCCGGTGTTCGAACCCGGCGCGCGCTGCTGGGTGAGTTGTGCGAGCATGGCGAGCTGGTGACGGCGACACATGTGTCGTTTCCGGCGCTGGGGCGTGTGACCACCGCGCCGGGCGGCGAGCGTTTTCGATTCAACCCGATCACCTGGGCGCACTGAACGCCGCTGCACGAGCACACCATGGCCAACAGCACGCCACCCACTGCACGCCGCCGATTGTTTCTTGCCTTTGCATGGATCATGGTGACCGGGATCGTTCTCGTGCAGATGAGTGAGTTCTTTGGTGCATTCGAAGAGACCAAGGACGCGCTCTGGCTTCTTCACCAGTTCATCCGAGTCTTCATCTGCGTCGCGCTTCCGGCGAGTGTCCTTGTCGCCGCGCAGCTCACTACAACCTCAGAACGATCGGAGTGACGAGATGTCGACGAACGGAACCGAACCGCAGGGCGTGAGACTGGACCGACGGGCGGTGCTCGGGGCGGCCGGTGCGGCGCTCGCGGCTGGGTTTGTTGCTCCGCGTATGGCGATCGCGCAGGCCGAGCCGGGTCCGGTGTCGGGTCTGGATTTTTCGGGAGCGACGACCTCGGTGTACCACCACCGGGTTGGGTCGATCGATGTGTTGATCGTGAGCGACGGGTTGTTCCCGGTAGCAACACCGGCGGTCGGCACGAACGCGGCGCGGGACGACGTGAACGCCTGGCTGGCGGGCGAGTTTCTGGGGGCCGAGTCGTTCCAAACGCCGCTCAACACGATGGTGGTGCGGAGCGGTGATCGATTGGTGCTGGTGGACGCGGGCATGGGCGAACTCGCGGGTATGGGTGACGCCGCGGGCCGGACGCTCGAGCGGCTCCGCGCCGCGGGGGTGGATCCGAGACGGATCACGGATGTGGTGCTGACGCACCTGCACCCCGATCACATCGGGCTGCTGATCTCCGGGGATGGGCTCGGCGCGTTTTCGCCTGAGGTGACCGTTCATGTGTCGGCGCGAGAGGTGGAGTTCTGGTCGCAGCCCGCCGATGCGGTGGTCTCGGCGCTCTCGACGCTCGCGCCCGAGTTCCGGCCGGCGGCGACCGGCGCCGCCAAGGAGGCGCTGCGTGTGGCGGGGAGTCGGCTGAAGACTTTTTCGGCCCAGGATGATGAGATCGTGCCGGGCGTGGTCGGGCGGATCACACCCGGGCATACCCCCGGGCACGCGACGATCCGTGTGGAGTCGGGCGAGGAGTCGCTGGCCTTTGTTGGCGATGCGATCCTGTGGACGAGCTTCGACCATCCGGACTGGAATGTGATGTTCGACACCACTCCGGATCAGGCCGTCCGCACACGTGCGCGGATGCTGGAGCGCTTTGCTCGTCGCGGCACGGTGATGTGCGCGGCTCACCTTTCGTTCCCTTCGCTCGGTCGGGTGGCCCGCCGCGGCGAGTCGTACCGGTTCGTTCCGCTGATGTGGGGTCACTAACCCTGCGCGATCGCTTCGTCCATACTCTGTGTTTGCCCTGTTCCTGATGCCCGCTCGCTGAGATTATTCATGGCCCACACGAAATCATCGGATCCGAACGTGTTCATCCTTCCCGACCTTGGGGAGGGGGTGCACGAGGCAGAACTCATCTCGTGGAAGGTGAAGCCCGGCGATCGTGTGGAAGAGCACGATGTGGTGGCCGAGATGGAGACCGACAAAGCGCTGGTCGAGGTGCCGTCACCGCGCGCGGGCGTGATCAAGGAGTTGTTCGGCGAGCCGGGCCAGATCTTGAAGGTTGGGGAAACGGCGTGGACCTACGAGGGGGCGGACCAGGGCCTCGATGGCAACGGCGAGGTGCCTGCACCACCACCAGCCGGGGCTGGCGTTCGCGGAGGCGAGACGCCTCCGCCACCGGTCGCTGAGGCTTCGGGGGGTGAGCGGGAGGATGCGGGGACCGTGGTCGGGTCGGTGGGTGGCGAGTTGAAGGGCGTTGGGTCGGGCGATGGGAAGGCGCTGGCGACGCCGAAGGTTCGGCGGGTGGCGCGTGATCTTGGGGTGGACATCGACTGGGTGATGGGGCGCGGTATGGGTGGTCGGGTGAGGGAGAAGGTTGTGCGCGCCGGGGGGGGGGGTGTTGGTGGCGGAGGCATCTTGCCTCCGCGCGAGTCG
>JBCDJJ010000042.1:0-29525 GCA_038747915.1 Planctomycetota bacterium
CGGTTGCCCGACTCGTCGAAGCCGTTGCGGAGCGGACCGGTCCCGAAGTCAACGAGGATGACGTCGGTCACCGGGCCCTGTGCGGCCGCGGTTCCCGCGGTGATGACAAGGCCGGCGATCGCCGCCCGTGTGTGATTCAACATCGGAGAGGTCTCCTTCCTGGGGCGTGTGTTCGAAACGACGCTCCGCCGTCGCCGGCGACAACACGTTCTCAGTGTGCGGCCGCGCCATCAAAACGCCAGCAGATTCTTCTATCGTGATGACATCGGAGCGCCTGGAGGGGGCACGAGGTAGCAGGGGGTGACTCGACCAGCCTCGTTCCCCCGCCCCCGAAACACGGGTTTTCACACCATGAAGACCGGAATCGAGCGAGACGAGCTCGGTGTCAATGCGAGCACCGTGATGTACAGCACCGATTCACCAGGCGTTGTTTGCTTCGGGTCTCGGTGCATAGTCCAGCCAGTATCTCGGTCAGAACGGTTGTATTTCAAATATTATTCGGAATTACATGCATGAATAGATAGATCTTTCGGTTTTGATCGCTCGAAGTCGAATCTGCATCCCCGTTGACGGCGCGCGTTCGTCGGCTAAAGTGAAATTGATGCCTCGTGCTGGGCCCGAGTTGGTCCGATCTGTTGCTCGGGTTGAACTGGTTCGGCTAGGGCCGCCTTTGGGGTCGACGCATGACGAAGCGGTTGGTCGGTGGTTTCACGCTCATTGAACTGCTCGTGGTGGTGGCGGTGATCGCCTTGCTGATCGGGCTGCTCGTGCCGGCACTCGCGCAGGCCCGGCGCGCTGCGCAGTCGGTCGTCAGCAAGGTGAACATGAAGCAGCACGCCACCGCGATGGCTGCCTACCAGGCCGAGCGGAACGGGATCTTCCTCAACCCCCACCCCGCGACCGACGACATCGACGACGTGTGGGAAGCCAGGTTCCCCAACGGGTGGGACTACTACGCCTTCCCCGACGAGGCATCGCTCGGCGCCGACGCGTCGGACGGGTGGGGGACTCAGAACGGCATCCTGTTCTCGGAGGCCTGGTTCTCGTTTAGCTACCGCCAGCTCTTCGCCCAGGACTACTCGGGCTTTGCGAGCGATGTGCAGTTCCACCCAGCCGACAGCGCGGTCATGGATTTCTTCGACGATCGCATTGTCCGCCGCATGGGTGTGCGCGACGGCGAGGTCAGCGACGCCGGCGGGGGCAGCAGCGGTGATCTCGGTGCAGGCGACCCTGTCCGTACGGGCGCCTGGCATGGCTCGTACTTCTACTCGCACGCACTCATGTTCTCCTTCGAGCGGTACGACCTGAACAACCCCAAGAGCGAGTGGGTGAACAACAACCCGCTCACCAACATCGGGACGAGGTTCGACCCCGATACCTCCGGCGTGCGGCAGAACACACTCTCCAGCGTGAGCTACCCCGCGCTCAAGGCCATGTTCTGGGAGCGTGCCGACTTCACCAAGAGCAACCGCACCGGCAACCCAAACCCGCCGAGCTCGCTCAACCGGCCGCCGCTGTGGCGGGGCTTTGCGGAAGGCGCCCCGGCCGAGCCGCTTCCGCCGAGCTACAACAGCCCGGAGGCGAGCCCCGGTGTCGCCTTCGTCGATGGCAGCGTGCGTGTGGTTGACATGGCGACGCTCTACGACGATCGGGAGCGCGACGCCGAGTCGGTCCGCTCGAGCTCCGGCTCGGGTGTTGTGCAGTCCAACCTCGACCCGATCCAGGCCTTCGACTACTGGGGCCCCGACAACGCCGCGAACTACGCCGAGTTCTTCGCCTGGGAGGACGCCGGGCAGAACGTGTCGTCGTCCAGCGGCTACTACGACGGGTTCTTCAACTTCACATCGTTCGGTGTCCGCGGCCGAGATGTCGCCGGTCAGTAAGCCCGCATCGGCGTGATTGTCGGGCTTCGCGTACGCTAAGCGGATGCTCGTTCGATCGCATGTTGGTCCGGCCGGTGTGCGCGCAGTCGCTGTCGTGATGACCCTCGCTCTGCTCGCCGGGTGCCGGGGTGCCTACGGCACACGTCCCGATGATCCCGATCGCCGGGGCTTGCTCGCTGCGGTCGCGGGAACCTCCGCGGATCGCGACAGCGTGGTCGGGTGGATCCGCGACGAGTACGACCGCGACAAGCGGTACCGTGGGCTGCTGATCCTGCTCGGCTCGCCCGCGGGGTCGACGCCCGAGGCGCTGCCCCTCTACCGCCAGGCGATCGAGGATGCCGACCCCATCGTGCGCTCGGCCGCGGTTCGTGCCCTCGGGCGGCACGGCACCCCCGCTGATGTACCCACGATCCTCGCGCAGCTCAAGCCAGCCGGTGGCACCGACGATGCCGAAGTGCCGCAGGCGCTGCGGTGGGAGGTCGCACAGGCCCTGCAGCGTGTGCATCACACCGAGGCGATCGACGCACTCGTCTCGCTTGTCGATGTTCAGCAAGAGCCAGACGCTGACGTGCGCTCCGCTGCAGCCGTGGCACTCGGGCAGTACAGCGACTCGCGGGCCGCCGGCGCACTCATCCGGGCGCTCGATGACACCGATCTCCAGGTCGCGGTCACGGCCCAGCGATCGCTCGTCACCATGCTCGGCATCGATCGTGGTCTCGACGCCGGCGCATACAGCGCCGCACTGTCTCAGGGTGCGGATGCGTACGTGTACCCAAACCCGTTCGAGTACCCCGCCTTCCGCCGATCCCGGTTGTGGTACGAGTGGTTCTACTTCTGGCAGTCGCCGCCGAGGGAGCGCCCGGGCGTACCCACGGGGATGCTGGCGCAGGTCGAGGGGTAGGTCGGCCACCCATGCGTCGTGTTCGCGTGCACTCGGGTCAGGTGCGTGTGGAGTCGGCCGCCGATCCGGCGCCCGGGCCAGGCGAGGCGCTGGTGTCGCTCGAAGCAGCGGTGCTGCTGCCCGAGGACATCGCAGCAATGCGCACGCACGACGTCGAGCGGATCACGCCCGGCGCCGCATTCGTCGGCCGCGTCGAGGCCGTCTCACCCGAACGTACCGACGCCGCGGGGGCGGCGATGGTCGGCCGGCGCGTCGTGGCATCCATCGATTGCCCGCCGCGCACCGAGGAGGCCCGCGAGCTCGCGGCGCGCGGTCTTGGGCATCACGCGGGCGGTCGCGGCGAACGCGGGCGCACCGCGTGCGACGGGTGCTTCGCCGAGCGGTTCGCCGTGTCCCTTGATGCGTTGGCGGCGATCGACGAATCCGTCGATGCGCCCTCAGCGGCCCTGGCGTTGCCGCTCGGCGATGCGCTCGCTGGGGTCCACCGAGCCGAGCTCTCGCGGCCCGGCTTCACCGCGGTCGTGGGCGACGGCGCGGTCACGCTGCTCGCGGTGCAGCTCGCGGTCGTCCGCGATCCGTCGGCGCGGCTGATCTTCACGGATGAACGCACAGGCGCGCACGCCGAGCGGTGGGGGATCAAGCACCGCCACCTCGAAGACACCGGCCGACGCGCAGACCAGGCCTCGGTGATCACCTCGATGGAGTGTGCCGCAGCGGCGATGGGCTTCGTCGCGCCCCGCGGCCGGCTCGTGCTCGTGCGCGAGGGGGCCGCAACACCGATTGAGACGCACGCCGTGCTGGATGGTGAGGCCGATGTGGTCGGCGCCCGCTCGGCATCCCTCGCGGAGGCGGTCGGTGTGCTCGAACGCGGCGAGGTCGACGCCGCATCGCTGATCTCCTCGCGTCACACGCTCGAAGGAGCCGACGAGGCCTTCGCGGCGCTCGCGCGCGGCGGCATCGCCGCACTCATCGAGTGTTAAGCACGCCTCGGCCCCATCGGTCACGGCACCCGGTTGAGAGGATGATGCGTCATCGAGTGCCGTGGCCCGGTGGTGGGAGCGTCTCGCTCCCACGACACTCACGCATAGATGCCAAGCATCCGACCGGGGAGCGAGGCGCGTCCACCACCACACCCAGGAACACCAACACACAACGTGCGCTATGTCGCCCGGGCCGGCGTCGGCCGCTGGTGCTTGAACTCCGCATCGGCAATCACGCGCTCGGCCGCCGCTGCGCCCGACTCGCGCAGCCCCTCCTCGTCGCCGCGTGTCAGTTCCTCCGGCACGCCGGTGGGTGTGCCGGTTTCGTTGAACATGTGCAGCGTCTGGGTCGGGAAGGCGAACTCAACACCGATGGTCTGCGCGAGCCGCATGATGTCGAGGATCAGCCGGTGACGCTCGCGGAGCTCGGTCGTCCAGTCGGGCACGCGGAAGAAGATGTACACCAGGATGTCGATCGAGTGCGGGCCGAAGTCGTTCACGTAGACGAGCAGGTAGTCCTTGCGGGTGTAGGGGTGCTGGCGCACCAGCTCCCGGATGCCCTCGCAGAACGACTCCATGCGGTCGGGCGATGTGTCGTAGGTCAGGTTGAGTGTCGTCTTGTACCGGCGGTAGAGGCGCCGGCCGTAGTTGTCGACCGTTGCGCGCACTAGCATCGAGTTGGGGACTGTGACGAGCGAGTTGTAGAACGTGCGGATCCGCGTCGAGCGGAGCCCGAGCTGCTCGACCGTGCCGTCGATGCCGTCAATATTCACCCAGTCGCCCACCTCGAAGGGGCGATCGGCGATCACCGCGATCGAGCCGAAGAAGTTCTCGATGGTGTCCTTCGCCGCGAACGCCACCGCGAGGCCGCCGATACCGAGACCCGTCAGCAGCGGCACGATCTCGATCGACAGCGCGTTGGCGATGTACACCACGCCGACCGCGACAACGAAGATCTTCGCTGTCTTGCGGACGAGCGGGATCAGCAGGTCGTCGATCTTGCTCGAGGTCTTCGCCGCCCGGCGTGCGAGAAACTCGCCGATCAGATCGACCACGCGGAACGCGCCCCAGACCGCCGCGACCGTGGCAATGGTCCGCGTCGCGACCTGGATGATGCCCTCCGCGGTCGGCGGCAGCTCGAGCACCGGCACCGTGAAGAAGACGAAGTTCGCGCTCGCGAACAGCCCGACACTCCGCGCCACGCGCAGGATCATGTCGCGCGCATCGGCCGCGTGCTGATCGTCCTCTTTCTTCTTGATGAAGCGGCGCGAGACACCCGCGGTCAGGGCGCGGAAGAAGAAGTCGATACAAACCGCTACGAGGATCGCCAGAAACAATCCCGCCCACCGCCAGTACGCCACGCCGAAGAGCCGGTTGTCGACCAGCACCGCGAACCCGTGGCGGCGTAGAAACCCAGGGACACCAACATCCGGGAACACCGCCTCGTGCATCACCGAGAGCTGCTCGACCGTTTGCGATGAGAACTTCCAGGCGCCGGCCTCGTCACGGCGCAGCTGCACACGCTCGTCCGGCGCCACCGCCGCGAGGTGCGGCAGCGGGAAGTCGGCGATCGATCCGACGGGCTCGCGCGCGATGCCGATGAACGTGGGCTCTCGACGGTTACCCCGCCAATCCGGCAGGCCCCACGCGTTGAGCGGACCGTCGATGATCTCGCCCAGATCCTGCACGATCACCGGCAGGCGGCTCCGCTCGGTCAAGTCCGGCACACGGATGAAGGCCGCGGCCTGCTCGAGGGCGGCGGGCTTGTCGGGCTCGGCAGCGTCTCGCCAGGCGACGTACGACTCCCAGAAGTTCTGGGCCGCGGCGCGCGGCGAGGCAAGCTCCGCGGGCGGACCCGGCGGCGGCGCCGCTTCCGCGCTGCTCGGGGCCGGCGCCGGCGGGACACCGGGCGTCTGCGCGGGCGCGGGGCACGCGATGATGGCCAAGAGCGACGCCGCGAGCACCGCACGCATCAACGATTGAAACACCCCGGCACGCATCGGCACCACGATATCGACACCACCCGGTCGGCTGCCGACCCGCGGGCCGCGATCACCGATCGGGCTCGATCCGGTACAGCCCACCATCGATCTCGTCGGTCAGCACGTACAACTCCCCATCGGGGCCGATCTCGAGCCACCGCACACGGTGTTCGAGCTGGAGTGTGGTCTGCCCAACGATCCGCCCCGCCTCGAAGTCCACCCGCCGGATCTGCCGGAGGATCAGACCGCCCGCGAGCAGGTCGCCCCGCCACTCGGGGAACGCATCGCCCGTGTAGAAGGCCAGCCCCGAGGGCGCGATGCACGGCGTCCACACGACCAGTGGGTCCACCACATCCTCCCGCTCGGTCAGGTTGCTGATCGGCGGGCCGGCGTACTCGACGGAGTAGGTCACCTCGGGCCACCCGTAGTTGGTGCCCGCGGTGATTAGGTTCAGCTCGTCCCCGCCGCGTGCCCCGTGCGAGGTCACCCACACCTCGTCGGTGCCGGGACGGATCGACATGCCCTGCACGTTGCGGAGCCCGTACGCGTAGACGTACGGGTCGGTGCTTGGGTCATTGTCGCGCGCGAAGGGCGAGTCGCTCACCGGCTGCCCGTTCTCGTCCATCCGCAGCACCTTGCCGAAGTGCTCGGAGAGATCCTGGGCCCGGTTGCGGATGAGTTCGCCGTTGATGCGAGTGGGCGGGTTGCCGCCGTCGCCGATCGATACCAGCAGCGTGCCATCGTCGAGCCACAGGATCCGCGAGCCGAAGTGCTGCCCGCCCGGCTTGTCCGTCGAGACGCGGAAGATCGATTCGACGTTGTCGAGCCTGGTGAGGTCTTCGCTCAGCTCGCCGCGGATCACTTCCGTGCGATTGGCGCGCCGGTGACCGGTCGAGAGCGTGAGATAGACCAGCCGGTTTTCACCGAAGCGGGGATGCACCTCCACATCGAGCAGCCCGCCCTGCCCGTTCGCATAGATGTCATCCGGCAGCCCCGTAATCGGCACATCGTTCAGCTCGCCGTCCTGCACGAGTCGCAGCCGCCCCTCGCGCTCGGTCACGAGCATCGTGTTGCCATCGGGGAGCCACGTGGCGCCCCACGGCCGCATCAGTCCCCGCGTGACCTCGACGAGTGTCCACCCGGTCTCCGCGTCGGTGGCCGCGGTTGGAGTGATCGGTCCGCTCGGCTGGGCGTGCGATACCGAGCCGGCGAGCAGGCCGAGCGATGCCACCGACCACAGGAGTCGCGGCATGCACTGGGGGTGTGTGGGATGAGGCATCACGGTCTCCGTCGTTCGCTGCTGGTGTGGAGTGTCACAGTAGCCCGCTGCGCGCCGCGGCGGAGCCGCCACGGGCGGTGGTGGGAGCGTCCCGCTCCCGCGGCGGAGTGCCGACATGTGCGGGCAGCTGTTTCGAGGTGCGGCGCGCTCCGATCACCGCCCGAGCGATCGCGTGCTCGGTCCCGACGCGCTGCCGCTCATTGTGCGACAGAAACGGCGTCCCGCTCGCCCGCGGGCACGGGGCGCACAGACGCGAAGTAGTATCCCGATCCGGTCGCGTTCCCCGTGCCGAAGAATGTGAGCTTGTAATACCCGGTGAACGACGCTGTCTCCAGATTGATGCGATCGATCGAGAGCGACATGTCGGTCACGACGTTCCCGATGCCAATCCAGTTGCAGTAGAAGCTGTCGAACTCGATGTTCACGCCGCCGGCGTCGCTCACCAAGACCCGTGCGCCGGACGAGGTGCAGGCTGCGGGGATGCCGTTCACCACCGCGTCCCACTCCGTCTCGAACACGATCCGGTCGTCTTCCGAGACCACCTCGGAGACGCGCAACGAGTCGACATCCAGTACCAGCGGAACGAACAGCCCGCCCAGGCCACGCGCCGAGAGGCCATCGACGCCGTCTTGCGAGTCCTGGGGCGTCAACGGAAGCCCGGTCTCCTCGTCCGCCTCGTAGAGCTCGAGCACGAACGTCTCTCCCTGGGACAGAAAGAGCGCATCGGTCGCGTTCCGCGCCGACATGGTCGGGTCGCTGATCGTGAGCGGGACCGACGCGACATAGCTGCCCGTGCATCCCACGGCCTGGAGCGAGGCACATATGGCGGCGAGGGCGGGAGCAACGCACGAAGCAGCGTGTGGCGGGCGCGTGGTCATCTGATCATCTCCAGAGATGGAGCCGCGTCCACGTGCTCGGCGCACAGCGAGAGCCAGCGCATCACGAAGACGCATGGGACGGAGTGAGATAGCACGTCTGCCGGCCGGATTGGTAGCAGTTTGCTACTGTTTCGGAGTCGTCACCATCTCGGATTCACGAGCCTTTCGAACTCTGTACGGAGTGGGCTCACATCTGCTGATGGCCCGCGTTGGAGATCGTTTGATGGCTGAGCGGACCCCTCCACATTCCGAGAGCCACGAACGATCGTGTTGCCCGATCGCGTGTACGCTGGATCTGGTCGGAGACCGTTGGACACTGCTTGTCGTCCGAGATCTTTTCCGTGGCGTCGCGACGTTCTCTGAATTTCGGCGTTCGCCCGAGGGGATTGCGCCGAACATCCTGTCCAGCCGGTTGGCGATGCTTGTTGAGCGTGGCTTCGTCGAACGCGTCGCCGGGCCGACGGGCAAGCGACAGATCTACCGCCTCACGGCCAAGGGCCGGTCCCTTGGCCCGCTGCTCCGGGCGATCGTCGAGTGGGGCCTCGACAACATCGAAGGGACGGAGGCACGCCTCGCGCCCGAGGGCTGGCGCGACGCCTGACGCTCACGCGTCGATTCGCCCGTTGCTTGTTCAGCAAGATCAAGCAATGCCCGCGGAGTCTGGCGTGCCGCATGCGCGGGTCGTTGCGGCGGGCAATGGAATCGGTGCTGGGCCGGGTCACGCCGAACGAGGCCAACAACGACTTCAGGCACCGCGGTTACACGCCACGGCTTGAGTCGGGATGTTCCCCTCATCTCGACGACTCATCCATTCCGCTCGGCTGCTCATCGATCAACTCGGTGTTCTCTGCGAGATCACTATGCTCGGCCTCCACTGCTTCTGCTGGATCAAACGGCAAGGTGTTGATGAAGTCTTCGATGCGAATCCGGTACTCACCGGGCTCGCACCGCAAGCGTACCCTTCCCTCGGAGTCGATCAGCGCAGAAGCGAGAGACCGAGCGAGTAATCCCTCGGGATCACGAATCGGGTGGATGCCATCGACGCGGCGCGCGGGCAATGTCACGGTTGCTGTAGAAGCCTGCGGGATTCTGAAAGAAAAATCGAGGGCTGATCCGTGACCGCCTTGCACTTCCCATGCGCTGGCGACCCGACCGCGCACACTCTCAACAGCACCACGCGCGTACCGGAACCCTCCAGATGGCTGAGGATTCAGATGGATCTTCGCATACCCAGGTTGATCTTCCTGGGGATTGATCCCGAGCACCGTCTGATACATCCACTGCCCGATCGATCCGTAGGCGTAATGGTTGAACGAATTCATCCGGATGTCGCCGAATCCTTTCTCCGGCGTCCAAGAATCCCATCTCTCCCAGATCGTCGTTGCTCCGTGGCGGACCGAGTACAACCAGGACGGGTAGTCGCTATTTAAAAGAAGACGGTACGCAAGATCGGTTCTCCCGATACGAGTCAGCGCTGGGGCGAGCAGTGGTGTTCCGACGAATCCAGAACTGAGCTTCCAATCGCGTGCCTTGAGGGTGGAGATGAAATGCCGACCGAGGATCGGTGTTGCGACCTCGGGGCAGAGTTCGAAGCTGATCGCCAGCGCGTATCCGGTTTGCGTGTGTCCCACGAGTCGGTCGCTTGGAGTGACAAACTCTCGACGGAAGACCTCACGCGCCCTCGCTGCGATGTCGAGATACTTGCTCTTCGCCGACTGGTCATCCAGCACATCGGATACCTTCGCCACGAGGTCGGCGCACCGGATGAGGTAGGCGGTCCCGATCATTTCCCGCGGTGTCGGGGCGTAGTAGGGCCAGGTCGCGTCCGTCGAAAGCCAGTCGCCGAACCACACGTCGAGCCCGACAAAGTCGTCGAACGATGTGACACACCAGTCGACCCACCTTTGCATGAGATCGAAGTGGCGTGCGAGCACGCCACGGTCACCGAAGTGCGTGTAGATCGTCCAAGGACAGATCACCGCCGCCTCAGCCCACGCGGCTGCTCCGGCAACCTTCTTATGCCTACCGAATTCTTTGAGAACATCCGGTGCCACATGTGGGATGGCTCCGTCTGCATGCTGCGCATCTTCGAGGTCATCGAACCACTTGCCGAAAAACGCGGCAACGTCCATGTTGAACGATGCCGTCGGGATGAAGACCTGCGCATCACCCGTCCAGCCCAGCCGCTCATCGCGCTGAGGACAGTCGGTCGGAACCTCGACGAAATTGCCTCGCTGCCCCCACACGATGTTCTGGTGCAGGCGATTCACGTCGGCGCGGTCACACTCAAAGGATCCCGTTTCGAGGCTTTCGGACATGAGCACGACCGCTTCGATCTGCGATTCATCAATAGGGGAATCGAGACCGGATAGCCCAACATAACGAAAGCCATGAAATGTAAATCTGGGTTCAAACGTCTCCTCTTCATCTCCCCCTGCACAAATAAAGGTGTCGATCGCTTTCGCGCTCCGAAGATTCGCTGTGTAGAGCGAACCATCTTCTTGGAGCATCTCCGCGTGCCTCAGTGTGACGGTCGTGCCTTCGGCAGCACAAAGACGCAAGCGCACCGCGCCGACAAGATTCTGGCCGAAGTCAACGATGTGCTCCCCGCCCGAGTGCTGGGTCACGGAAATCGGCCTGAGTGTCGCGATTTCAGCAACCGACTCATTCCGCTTTCCAATCAGTAACACACCCTTGTGTGGTGGTGAGTGTGTGACGACCGGGTCGAAGGACCGGTCATCGAACGAAGATTCGAGCCACCCGGTTCCTCGTTGATCCTTCAGAGTTCTGCGTGCATCGATCAGCTCGCCCATGTACAAATCGGCGGATCGGCGCGGTCCTTCGAGAGACGCCCTCCAGTGTTCATTCGAGCAGATACGAGTAACGGATCTATCCGTGTGCTCGATCCTGAGCACCGCTCGCAATGAGGGCTGCGTGCCGTAGAGACAGCGCTGTCCCTCCCAGCCCAGGTGGCCGGAGTACCAGCCCGAAGCAAGCTCGAATGCCAGACAGTTGACGCCTTCATGAAGCACAGTTGAGACATCGTGCGCGACATACTGAATCCGGTGTCCGAAGTCAGTCCAGCCCGGTTGCAAACGACCATGCCCCGCACGCGTGCCGTTCACGAACGTGTCTGCGATTCCTCTCGCAGCAAGGAACAGGGTTGCACTCCGTATAGACGCGTCGTGGCGAACACCGTGAGATGGTGGTAGTTCAAATGTTGTACGCACACAGGCGACCGGATGCTCTGAATCGTCCGATTCGTCGGCACCGGCGACCCACTTCGCTCCGCCCCAGTCTTCGTCGTCGATCAGTCCAATGCCGAATCGCGCGACATCGCTCCAGTCCGAGACGTCGCCTCCGCGTCGCACTCGGACACGCCAATAGGCTCGGTCGTTCGCGTTGAGCGGCATCCCTTCGTAACGGTCGTACTCCCCTATCACCGGCAGGCTTCGCCAACCGGTAGACCAAAGATCCGGTGCATCAAGCATCTCTTCGCTCGAAGCAGCAACCAACTCGTATCCTGTGAGCGGCGAGGTGGCATCATGATCCCAAACCCACGTCATTCGCGGGGCCTTCTCATGAAGGGCCAGGGGATCAACCAGCCATTCCGCTCGCAATCTGGTCGGTGCAGGCAGGGGGCTATTCATCGCGTCGAGATACTCTCTCTAGATGTCACACGGGATGCCCACGGTAGCCTGATACAGCGCCAAGCGCGAACGCCCACCCAGCGAGATGCGCCGGTTCGATTCGAGCAGAAGACCGAGATTCAACCGCTGAATGGCGTGCGCAGAACAACCGTGCGCGGCGATCGGGGATCCGTCGAACGGTCTCCCGTGCGTGTTCGGTGTCATCCTGCTGTGACTCAATCCACAATCATCTCAAGGAACGAACAACTACCCTGTGCATCAAGCGCGCCATCGAGCGGCGGGAGATCACAAACCGCAAGGTTGCCCTTGCTGAGGCGTTGCAGATAGACCAACAGATCGAAGGAGTCGGCCGCGTCCCGAGGTTCTTTTATGCGGGGTTTCTGCGACCGAAGACCAGATAGCTCTCGCCGGCATCGTCGGGCGGAGTAAGAAAAGCGGACAGCATCCCGATGATCCAGGTCGTCGACGCCGTCGCCGTTGACATCACCCGGCGATGAGGCTGCGCGGCCGCTCTCATCGCCGGCGTCAATCCCGTTGAGAATGAAGCCGTTCGTGCCGTCGAGCGATGACAACTCGAACATCACAGGGAAACGGCCGGTGGGCTGGGCGGACGCGGCACCGACGAAGCAGACTACGACCCCGACGAAACACAATCCAAGTGGCGTTCGACGATGTGCGGACACGACGTCTCTACTTTCTGCCGGAACTGCCAGGAAACACGCAATGGCAATTCAACCCTCGGTACGAGTGTAATCCTGCAGACGGCCCAATCAAAAACAAAACGCCGGTGCGCCGGTTTCTGTCAACAGCACGGCGAGGGATGGGCGAATCCACGGATGCCGACCACGACTTCCCTGCGAATTCGAAACGTCAGTCAAGCGGACAGGGCGGGATTCGAACCCGCGGTACGGCGCGAACCGTACGCCGCTTTAGCAAAGCGGTGCCTTCAGCCACTCGGCCACCTGTCCATCGCAGGTCCCGCCGTGGCGCCACCCGCTCGGACCGCATTCTCTGTCCCGCCCCACGCGGCGTCAATCACCCGGCCCCACCAGGGCCGGTCGACTGCTCGACCGTCCACTCCAGCGCCTCACCCCGGCAGTCGATGTGTACCGCGAAAAACCCGTCCGGCTCGTGCCGGCGGATCAGCGGCCAGATCACCCGCCGGTCCGTCTCCGGGAGTGAAAGGGCGTCCACCTCGTTCTCGGTGTGCCATTCCAGCCGGCCCTCGTCGATCTCCTGCGCCGCCAGCTCCACCGGCCCACGCACCCGGTACAAGAACATCAGCCAGTGCGCCCGGCCCTCGAACGCCGTCTCGGCCACCAGGCCAAGCAGGTGCAGCCGCTCGATGGGAATGTCCAGCCCCGTCTCCTCCTCGATCTCTCGGTGGGCGCACGCCGCGGGGCTCTCGCCCGACTCGATATCCAGCTTGCCACCCACCGGGGAGTACAGGTGCTGATTCGGCGGTTTCCGACGGTGCAGCAGCAGCACGCGACCCGCTGAATCGCGCAGGTCGCACAGCGTCGCGATGCGGTACGGCAAGGGCTCATCGGGCAGCATGACCACGAGTCTACGGGCGATTTCTCGGGCCGATCCGCGGGGGCGACCGATACGATGGCGTGATGGGTGAGCGAGCGCACCGACCAAACCACCACGCACTCCGCAGTGTGGACCACCTGCTCGGGCACCGGGCCTACTTCGTCGGCATCGGCGGGTGCGGCATGTCGGCGCTGGTCCGCCTCTGGCGCGCGCGCGGCGTGATCGTGCTCGGCTCGGATCGCGGGCCGAGCGAGGTGACCACGGCCCTCCTCCACGAGGGCATTGCCGTCACCTTCGATCAGGACGCTGGGTGCCTCCCGGATGACCTCGCCGTTGTTGTGTGCTCCCAGGCCATCGGCGTCGACCACCCCGAACGCCTCGCTGCCGAACAAGCCGGGCTCCCCACGCTCACCTACCCCGAGGCCCTCGGCCTCACCATGGCCGGACGCACGGGCGTGGCGATCGCGGGCACGCACGGCAAATCGACCACCACCGCCATGCTCGGCGTCACGCTCGCACAGGCCGGGCTCGACCCCTCGGTGATCGTGGGCGCCGCGTGCGCCCAGCTCGCTGAGGACAGCGCCGGCGGCCCCGGGCACCGGCTCGGCGCCCCAACCGTCCCCGCTGGCGACCTCCGCGCCGAACCCGGGCTGCTCGTCGCAGAAGCCTGCGAGTACGCGCGCTCGTTCCATCATCTCCACCCGACCATGGCCGCCATCACCTCGGTCGAGGCCGATCACCTCGATGTCTACGGCTCGGTCGATGCCGTGATCGACGCCTTCTCAGAGTTCACCCGCCTCGTGCCCGAGGCGTCAGCGGGGGGGCGATTGCTCATCGCCCACGATGGTGCGCACCGCCGCGAAGTCACCGCCGGCGCGCGGTGCGAGGTCCGCACCATCGGGTACGCGCCGAACGCCGACTACCACATCGAGACCTCACGCACCGGTCCGCCCGGCCGCGCCGCAACGCGCGTGTGCGTGGCCGTGGGGCGGCGCCGTCTCGGGTGCTTCGACCTCGCGCTCCCCGGCGAGCACATGGCCTTCGACGCCGCGGTCGCGCTCGTGCTCGCAACATGGTGCGGCGCCGATCCAGATGCCGCGTGCGCCGCGCTGTCGACTTTTCGAGGCGTCGACCGACGCATGCACCTCGTCGGCGAGCTCGACACCGGCGCCGGCCCGCCCGTCCGCGTCTACGACGACTACGGTCACCACCCGACCGAGATCGATGCCACCCTCCGCGCCCTCCGAGAGCACGAGCGACCTCAGGAACGCGCCGGCCGCCTCATCTGCGTCTTTCAACCCCATCAGCACTCGCGCACCCGGTTCCTGCTCGACGAGTTCGCGCAAAGCTTCGCCCACGCCGATGTCGTCATCGTGCCCCACATCTACTTCGTGCGCGACACCGAGATCGAGAAGAGCCGCGTCTCCGCAGCCGACCTTGTCGACCGTCTCCGCGCCCGCGATGTCTCCGCCATGCACCTCTACCCCTTCGAGGCCATCGTCGATCACCTTCGCCACACCGTTCACCCCGGCGATGTGGTCGTCGTCATGGGCGCCGGGCCCGTGTGGCAGGTCGGTCGCGACCTGCTCGCCGGCGATCCGCCGGCTCGGCGAGCGAGCGCGTGAGCATGACCACGGTGCGAGACGAGGCACCGGGCGTGCGCGCTGCGCCGATCCCAACATGGTTCGGCGTCGGCGGCGGCGCGGAACGATTCGCACGTCCGAGTGATTCATACGCACTGGCCGAACTCGTCCGCACCGAACCGGCCGGTGTCCGTGTCCTCGGCGACGGCGCCAATCTGTTGGTCGACGACGAGGGCGTCACCGGCTTGGTCGTCGCACTCGACCGCCTTGATTCCATCGAAGCACTCGACGGCGCGACGCCCGCAGGCACCGTCCGCGTGCGCGCGGGCGCCGGCGTCAAACTCCCCAAGCTCATCGGGTGGGCCGTGCGGCACGGCCTGGCGGGCATCGAGACCATCGCCGGCATCCCCGCGAGCATGGGCGGCGCCGTTGTCATGAACGCCGGCGGCAGGTTCGGCGAGATCGCCGATGTCGTCCGCTCAGCGCAGTGCATCGATGCGAACGGCGACACCCGCGAGCTGCCCGCATCCGAGCTCGGCTTCGGCTACCGAACCTCGGCACCCGTGGGTCTCATCGTGTGCTCGGTGGAGATCGAGCTGCAACGCGTCGAGGGGCGCGCGCACGACGAGCTCCGCGCGCGACACCGAGATGTCCTCACCTACAAGCGCGAGACCCAGCCCATGGGCGATCGGTGCGCCGGGTGCGTGTTCAAGAACCCTCTCGTCGACACCGAACGCGTCAGCGCCGGCATGCTGATCGATCGCGCCGGGTGCAAGGGGCTCGAGGTCGGCGGCGCGCGGGTCTCCGATCGCCACGCCAACTTCGTGCTGGTCGACCCCAAGCGCGCGCAGGCTGCGCACATCATCGAGCTGATGCGCACGGTGCGCGCGCGCGTGGCCGAGGCTCACGCCGTGGTACTCGAGCCCGAGGTCGTCATTTGGAGCGAGCGTCCCGACCCGCTCGCCCCGCGATGAGCGCCTCCCCGCGAGTGCTCGTGCTCGCCGGTGGGCCCGATGGCGAGCGTGATGTGTCGATCGAGGGCGGCGCCACCGTCGCCGCAGCCCTCCGCGACGCGGGCTTCACCGTCGAGCACCGCGTCATCGATCGACCAACCGTCGACGAACTGGGCGCGATGATCACATCGTGCAGCACCGACGTCGTGGTCCCGCTGCTCCACGGCCCCTGGGGCGAGGGCGGCGTGCTCCAGGCGATGCTCCAGTCGCTCGGCATCCCCTTCGTCGGCTCCCAGGAGGCGGGCGCCCACCTGGCGATGGACAAGCGCGCCACCAAACGCGTCGCCCGCGCCGTCGTGCCGGACATCATCACCGTGCTCGACGACCTCGCCGTCGAATGGGAAGCGCTCGGAATGCACCCCGGGCTCGCCACCGGCGCACCGCCGGTCGTCGTCAAGCCAAACGCCGACGGCTCCTCCCTCGGCGTCACGATCTGCCCCGACGAGTCCGCGCTCGCCCTTGCTCTCACCGAGGCGCACCGGGCGGATCAGGATGTCATCGTCGAGCCCATGATCTGTGGCCGAGAGATCACGGTCCCCCTGCTCGAGCACGCCGGCACCGGATGGACGTCACTGCCGATCTGCGAGGTCGAGCCATCAGCCGGCGTGTACGACCACGAGGCCAAGTACCACCGCGACGACACGCGCTACACCGTGCACCCACCTTTGCCCGACGGCGTCGCGCACGCTGTCGAGCGGGCGACCCTCGCCATCGCCGAGCGGCTCGGCCTCCGCCACCTATGCCGGGCCGATTACATCATCGAGACCGATCACCACGGGCCCACCGAGCCGCCACGGGCGGTCTTCCTCGAGATCAACACCATGCCGGGCTTCACCGCCCACTCCTTCTTCCCCATGACCGCCGCCGCCGCGGGAATCCCGCTCCCAGCGCTGTGCGCGCACCTCGTGCATCTGGCAATGGCGGACACACCCGCCCCCGGCCGATAGGCTCAGGTATGCCACCCAAGAAGCGAAAGAGCTCGAGCAAGCCCGGATCCACCCGCGCCAAGCGCGTCGCCGGCACCGCGAGCACCGGTGGCTCCCGCCTCCGCGCAGCGGCCAACGGCGCACGCACCGGCCTCACCGTGCTCTGGCGGTCCGCCACCGCGCTGCTCTTCGTCGCGATCGTCATCGGTTGGCTGCTCGGCCGCGGCCCGCTCGAGCGTGCGGTCGCCTCGGTCCGCGGCGGCGCGCCCGAGGTACACATCGACTGGGTCGGCGCACCCGGCACCGGCGATGTCAACATCGATCAACTCCCGATGACCATCGACACGATGGTGCGCGCCGAGCTCGAGCAGATCGTCGGCGACGACCCGTTCGACCGAGCCGCGCTCCACCGGGCACGCGATCGCCTCCTCGACACCGGCTGGTTCGCCGAGGTCGGCGAGATCCGTCGCGTGGCCGGCAACCGTGTCCTCGTGAGCGGTGTGGTCGCTCGTCGAGAGGCCGCGGTCCTCGTCCAGTCGCGCGCGCACGGCCGCGGCGAGCACGTGATCGATCGCTTCGGCGTCCCGCTCGAACTCCCCGCCGATGTCTCCCCGCCGCCCGAGCTCTTCCGCGTGTTCAACCCCACGATGATGCCCAAGACGATCACGATGGGCGGCCGGTCCCGCATCGATCGGCGTGAAGCGTGGCGTGGCGCCGACGTCGAGGCCGCGCTCGACCTGCTGGCCTTCATCGATCAGGAAGCGGGATACTCGATCCAGGGTGTGGACCTCTCGGCGTACTCATCCCGTGGCGAGCTTCGGCTCATCACCGACCGCGGCGGCGCGCTCGTGTGGGGCGGTCCGGTCGGGTCCGCCCACGCGGGCGAGGTGAGCGACGAGCGGAAGCTGGCCCACCTGCGGTTGGTCCTCGCAGAGGGCGACCGGCTCGACCGCCCCGGCGAGCTGATCGAATTGTTCCGCGAAGTGGTCCAGGTCGTGCGCACACCGCGTCGGCCGTGAGCCCGCCCTACGCTTGATCATGGCGGAGTCGCAGGGCGAGCGCGCGGGGGAGTATCGCATCGGGCCGTTCGTGTTCGCGCCGGGGTGGGGCTCCTCGTCCGAGGATCGGTGGTCCCACCGCCGCGGCGAGCCGCGGCTCTTCGGCCTGTTCTGGGTCATGTTCGTGATCGCGTCGGTCTCCGCCACGCTCCTCGCGGTGCGCGGCGCCGGCGGCCCAACCGTCGAGCGGTACGAGTTCGCGGTGCTCGGCCTGCTCGAGGCCCTCGTCGCGGGCGTGTGCGTTTTGTGGCCGATGGTCCGGCTGAGCCAGGCCCGACCCGCTGGGTCGGTCAAGGCGTGCGCCGCCGATGTCGCGGTGATGTCGATCCCCATCCTCGCGGTGCTGCTCCCGGTACCGCTGTTCACTCAGTGGCCGATCACGGTGATCGCCGCGACGGGCACCGTGCTCGGTGCGTGGATGATCGGCGTGTCCGGCGTGCTCGCGTGGGCTCTGCGCTCGAGTTCGCCCGGCGATCGACTCGCCGCGATGCTCGTGCTCGGGCTCGCGGTGTGCGCCGCGCCGCTCGTCGGTCTCGCGCTCCCCGCCGAAGCGGGCACCGCGTGGCCCGATGCCGTGGCCGCACAGGTCTGGGTCTGGTGCTCGCCCTTCACCGCGATGTGGGCGCTCACCCGTTCGCCCGGCAACCTCGTGCCGGTCGTCGATGTGGGAGGGTGGATCATCGCGTGCTGGCCCGCGATCCCGGGCGCCGCGCTGCTCTTCGGCGCGATGCTGATCCGCCCACGGGACCGGGCATAGACTCCCGATCCCCCTGTGCCCGCACCGGTCGACGTGCCGGCCGATCGATCCGGAGAACGCCATGGATTTCATCACCGCCGAAGAACGCACGCAGCTCGCCCAACGCCTGGAGGAGCTCAAGTCGCAGCGTCCGGTGATCACCCAGCGCATCGCCGAGGCCCGCGAGCTCGGCGACCTCAAGGAGAACGCCGAGTACCACGCCGCCCGCGAGGACCAAGGGCTGTGCGAAGCCGAGATCCGCCGCATCGAAGAACGGCTCTCCTCGGCCAAGACCGTCGACAAGGGCACACTGCCCGACGATGTCGTGTTCGTCGGTGCCACGGTCAAGCTCAAGGACCTCTCCGACGGCGAGGAAGAACTCTTCCGCCTGGTCGGCGAGCCGAGCGGCACCGACACCGGCGACATCACCGAGGTCACCGCCTCGAGCCCGATGGGCGAGGCCATGATGAAGGCCCGCGTGGGCGAGGTGATCAAGGTTGATGCGCCGCGCGGGGCGATCGAGTTCGAGGTGGTGGAGATCGTGTGAGGCCTAGAATCGAGCGTGAGCATCGCTGACCCACAGCACGTGAGCGCCCGCTGGCATGCTCGCCAGAACGGCGAGCATGATGTCGCTCCTGTGCCCCGTCGGTGGACGCGCGAGGAGTATCACGCCCTCGGAGAAGCCGGGCTGATTCCAGAGGATGAGCGAGTCGAGCTTATCGAGGGAGAGATTCTCAAAATGACGCCCATCGGCAGCCCACACGACGGGAATAACCGTTGGCTGACGATGTTCTTCGCACCAAAGCTCGAAGGCCGCGCGATCGTGTCGGTCCAGGGCGTGCTTGGTATCGAAGACGACAGCGAGCCCGAGCCAGACTTCGTGCTCCTCAAGCCGCGAGATGATTACTACCGCAGGTCTCACGCGACTGCTGCGGATGCGTTGCTCGTCATCGAGGTCGCGCAGCCCTCGCGATCATTCGACCTGGGCCGAAAGGCCCGGCTGTATGCGCGAGGCGGCGTCCCCGAGTACTGGGTCGTCGACATGCTCGAGCAACGCCTCGTCCGACACCTCGGCCCCCTCGTGAGCGCAGAGTGGTCGAGCATCAAACGCTTTGGGCCCGAAGAGTCACTCGCACCACAAGCCTTCCCCGATGTCGTTGTCGAGCTCAAGCATCTCCTCGAGCCGCTCGACGAAGGCACGGTGTGAAGTACACCTACTCCGAGTTCGACAATGAGGGCGACGGCCGATTCCTCTCGCCCGACGACCTGTTCCCCCACCAGGGCTTCGTCGACTTCCTCCTTGAGTACGGCGAGCAGGGCCTCGACGCCCTCGAGCACCACCCCGACGAGCAGATCCAACGCCTGCTCGACGAGATGAAACAGGCCGGCCTGCTCGAAGAAGATGGCCAGGGCAACCTCCGCCCCACACCACGCCTTGTCCGCGGCGTCGAGCACCGCTCCTTCCTCGAGATCTTCCAGGAGCTCAAGGCCGGCGTGAAAGACGGCCACGACACCCCCGAGTCCGGTCCACGCGGCGAGCGGAGCGAGGGCACCAAGCCTTACCAGTTCGGCGACCCCGTGAGCGAGCTCGACATGAACGCCACGATGCGCAACGCCATCCGTCGCGTGGCTGCGGCGCGAGCCGAGAGCCGAGGCACCACCCAAGGGGCCAACGCCGCCGAATCCCTCTTCCCGCTTCAACTGAGCGAGCGCGACTTCGAGCTCTTCAACCTCGAGTCCACCACCGACACCGCCCTGTGCATCCTGATCGACCTCTCGGGCTCGATGATGCGCTACGGCCGCCACATCGCCGCCAAGAAGGTCGCCCTCGGCATGGCCGCCATGGTCCGCCGCATGTTCCCGCAGGACACCATCGATTACATCGGCTTCGCGTCGATCGCTGAGAAGCTCACCGAGGCCGACCTCCCGATGGTCATGCCCAAGCCCATCACCACGCGCGAGTGGGAGGTCCGCGTCCGGTGCCCGCTCGACCAGGCGTCCGAGACGCACCCGCACTTCACCAACCTCCACCACGGCCTGCGCATGGCCCGCCAGGTCCTCCGCCGGCGCGGTGCTGCCAACAAACAGCTCTTTATTATCACCGACGGCTCGCCCACTGCGCACCTCACCGAAGGCAAAGCCGGCCCCGCCAATCCCATCCTCAACCTCATCTACCCGCCGAGCGATACCTCAGCGGAGGCCACGCTCAACGAGGCCTACCGCGCCGCCAACGACGGCATTCGCTTCTCTAGCTTCGCTCTTATCGAGGAATACTGGGGCATGGACTGGGTCGGCTTCGTCGACCAGATGACCCGCCTCACTCGCGGCTCCGCCTTCTACTGCACCGCTCAAGACCTCTCCGCCACCATCATGGAGAGCTACCTAAGCGGCAAACGCACGAAAAAGCCCATCGGGTAACCAAAGCCCACCGGTCAATCAACGACGGTGGTGGGTGCGTCCCACTCCCACGAACATCGGCCACAACACAGCCGGGACCCACCGCGGAGGAGCCGGCCGCCGGGTACGAGATGCCGGGTGCCGCGGAGACGGCCCAGCCTTCTCCACGAGAACGCCCGCCATCGCACTCCACGCCCGCCGCGCTCAGAACTGCATATTCCGACTCGACAGATCCGTCTCCCGCACCGTCCCGTCCGGCAGCACATAGTGCAGCAGGCCGTTCATCCCAGGCAGCGCCAGATACCCGTCCGCGGGGATCTGGAGCGGCTCACGCGGGATCGAGAACCGCGTGTCGATCTCCACGATCCCAGCCCGCACGAGCGGCGTCAGCACCGCCCACCCATCCGTCGTCGGCACGAGCAGACCCGCGTCCGGATGCACCGCGTACCGGCTGGCTGCGGTGTACGCCGTATCGGCCTCCGCGCGCGACGGCCCGATCACACCAACAGCACCGATCGCGACGAGCGCAACCGCGACCACCGTGAGCAATGAGAGAAAACGTGACTGTGGCATAGCAATGAACTCCTCAAGACCCACACCTCGGTAGTATCGCCCGCTCGCACAAAGGAGGCATCGATGACGAAGATTCTGATGTTCGCAGGCTCGACTCGACAGGGATCCTGGAACCGGCGTGTGGCCGAGGCCGCCGCCCAGGGCGCCGAGGCCGCCGGCGCCGAGGTCACCCGGCTCGATCTGACCCAGTACCCGCTCCCTATCTTCGATGAGGACCTCGAGACCCGCGGCTTCCCCGACAACGCCGCCGAGCTCAAACGCATCTTCAAAGACCACGACGGCCTGCTCATCGGGTGCCCGGAGTACAACAGCTCGATCACCCCGCTCCTCAAGAACGTGATCGACTGGGTGAGCCGCCCCACCGGCGACGCCGCACCCCTCGAAGCCTTCGACGGCAAGGTCGCCGGCCTGGTCGCTGCATCCTCCGGCGGCCTCGGCGGGCTCCGCGGCCTCTTCCACGTCCGAGACATCCTGCAGAACATCCGCGTCATCGTCATGCCCAAGATGGCCGCGGTCGGCAAGGTCCACGAGAAGTGCGACGACACCGGCGCCGTCACCGACGCGTCCACGCGCGACCAGCTGCACGGCGTCGGCGCCGAGGTCGCCCACGCGGCAACCCAGCTCCGTCGTCCGGCCTAGTCTCAAAGCACACCCGGTCGACACCGACAGGAGCCGCACCATGACCGATACCGCCCAAACGACCGTCGCGATCGTGGGGGGCGGGTTCGGTGGCCTGGCCGCGGCGCGAGCCCTCAAGGGCGCCGACGCCCGCGTGGCGGTGATCGATCGCCAGAACCACCACGTCTTTCAGCCGCTGCTCTACCAGGTCGCGACCGCCTCCCTCTCACCCGCCGACATCGGCGCCCCCATCCGCGCCACCCTCCGCGATTCAGCGGACTGCGATGTCGTCCTCGCCGAGGTCGCCGGCATCGACCTCGACAAACGCCAACTCATCTTCACCCAGGGCACCGCGCAGTACGACTACCTCGTCCTCGCCGCCGGCGTCCGCACCGACTACTTCGGCCACGACGACTGGGCCGCCGCCGCCCCCGGCCTCAAGTCGCTCTCCGATGCGACCGACATCCGCCGCCGCCTCCTCCTCGCCTTCGAATCCGCCGAGCACGAGGGCGACGATACCGCGCGCGAAGCCGCGCTCACCTTCGCCATCGTGGGCGGCGGACCCACCGGCGTGGAACTCGCCGGCGCGATCAAAGAGATCGCCAGCCAGACGCTCCCGCGCGAGTACCGCAACGTCGATACCTCCACCGCCCGCGTCATCCTCATCGAGGGCGGCGCACGCCTCCTGAGTTCGTTCCCCGAGGGCCTGAGCGATCGTGCCAAACGCGACCTCGAGCGGCTCGGCGTCGAAGTCGTCCTCAACTCGCGCGTCACCGACATCCGCCCCGACGGCCTCGTCGTCGGTGATGCCTTCATCGGCGCACAAAATGTCTTCTGGGCCGCCGGCGTGCGCGGCAACCCCATCGGCCGGAGCCTCGGCGCGCCGCTCGACCGAGCCGGCCGTGTCATCGTCGAGCACGACCTAAGCGTGCCCGGCCACCCCGAGGTCTTCGTCATCGGCGACATGGCGTCGTTCACCCCCGAGGGCGCGGGGCACGCCCTGCCCGGCGTCGCCCAGGTCGCCATGCAGATGGGTGCGCACGCGGGCCGCACCATCCGCGACGAGCTCGCCGGCCGCCCACGCACCGAGCGCGAGACCTTCCGCTACAACGACAAGGGCTCGATGGCCATCATCGGGAAGAACCGCGCCATCGCCGCGGTCGGTCGCGCGCGATTCACCGGCTTCGTCGCCTGGGTGCTCTGGGCCGGCGTCCACATCGCCTTCCTCGTCGGCTTTCGAAGCCGTCTCCGCGTCCTCTTCAGTTGGTTCTGGAAGTGGGTCCGCAACACCCATGACGCCCGCCTCATCATCGGCAACGCCGAAGCCAAGATCGCCCGACCACAAGGGCCCGGCTTCGTGCCGTTCGACCCCGCACCGTCGACCACCGACACCCAAGTGCCGTGACTCGGTGGCCGTGGCCGGTGGCTGCTGGCCGGTGGTGGGAGCGTTTCGCTCCCACGAACATTCGCCCACCGACATCCGGCATCCACCTGTGGGAGCACAGCGCACCCACCACCGCACTCGACACACGAATGTGCTCAGTGCCTCAGTCGTGGATCGGTGTACACCCACCAGGCTTGCCCGTCAGCCGGTACCACACACCGAGCGGCCGAGCATCCGCCACCCCAAGCATCGGAAGCAGCACCCCCGCGAGCGCCGGCCGCTCGAGGATGCTCGCCGCCACCCGGCACGCTGGAAGCCGCCACCGAAGCCGCTCGCGGTAGAGCGCCCCGAAGCGCGCCCACACGCTCGCGAGCCGACCCGCGTCGAGCCGGCCATCCTCTCGCCACCCCTCGCCGAGCAACCCACCCGCCGTCGCCCCAGACCACAGCGCGAGACCGATCCCCTCCCCACCCACCGGTTCGACCGCACCCGCTGCATTCCCAAGCCGCACCGACCGCACATGCCCGCCCGCCCGATACCGCGACCCCGCCACCGGGCACGCCATCCACGGCCCCACCCGCTCATACGACGAGGTCGCCGGCGCAAGCCCGTGCATCACCCGGTCGATCGCTTCATCACGTGATCCACTCGACACGCGCGCACGGACCAACCGATCCCGCACCACCATCGCCACCGTCGCCTCGCCACCCTCCACACCGATCACACCGAAGTACCCGCCCCGCGCCGCGTGCATCACGAGTGTCGACGTCGGCACATCACCCGGCGCCCGCACATGACACTTCAGCCCAACCACCCCCGCCCGAGACGCCGTCACCCCCGGCCCCGACGGATGATCAAACCGCCCCCGCCCATCACCGTGCATCACACACGAGGCGCGGATCACCTCGCCCGACGCCAACCACACCTCGGCGCACGCATCGTGATACACCACCCGCTCAACCCGAGCCGGCTGCCGAACCTCAACACCAGCCCGCCCTGCCTCCTCGCACAACGCCGCATCGAGCGCCCGCCGGCTCAGCACCCACGCCGGCCGCGGCATCGCCCACCGCACCGAACGCTCACCCACGCGCACCTCCAGCGCCGTACACCGCCGCGCCCCCGCACCCACCAGCCTCTCGATCGGGAGCAGCCCCTCCAGCACCTCCGTCGCCGCCGGCGACACAAACTCCCCGCACACCTTCGCCCGCGGAAAACGCTTCGCCTCCACAAGTGTCACCGGCACCCCAGCCCGCGCGAGCGTGATCGCCGCTGCGCACCCCGCCGGCCCCGCCCCGATGATCGCAACCGGATCCGCCACGCTCACTCGTCCGGTGCCTCGAACAGCTCGTCCTGCGGCGGTGGATCGATCTTCACACCCGTGAACGTGATCCCATCGGCCGTTAGCTGCCGCCCGCGCCGCGTCCGCGCCACGAACCCAATCTGCAACAGATACGGCTCCACCACATCCTCGAGCGTGCCCGCGTCCTCGCCCATCGTCGCGGCGATCGCCTCGAGCCCCGCCGGCCCGCCCTTGTACGTCCGCGCGATCGCCTCCAGGTAGCTCCGATCAAGCTGATCCAGCCCGAGCCGATCGATCCCCTCCAGCGCCAGCGCCTCATCCACCACAGAGGTCGACACCCGACCACCCGCCCGCACCTGCGCGTAGTCACGCACCCGGCGCAGCAGCCGGTTCGCGATCCGCGGCGTCCCACGCGACCGTGATGCGATCGAACCCAATGCCACCTCCTCCGCCACCAACTCGAGCAGCGACGCCGACCGCACCAGAATCGTCAGCAGCTCGCCCTCGTCGTAGTACCGCAGATGGTGCGTCAGCCCGAACCGCGACCGGAGCGGCGAACTCAACAGCCCCGCACGCGTCGTCGCCCCGATCAGCGTGAACGGATTCAGTGTGAGCGAGACCGACTGCGCGTTGATCCCCGACTCCAGCGTGATGTCGATCCGCCCGTCCTCCATCGCCGGGTAGATGAACTCCTCGACCGCCGCCGGCAGCCGGTGAATTTCATCAATAAACAGCACATCCCCCGGCTTCAGCTTCGTCAGCGCCCCAACCAGGTCGCTCGGCCGCGTCAGCGCCGGCCCCGCCGTCACGTGCACACCCGCGTCCATCTCCGCCGCGACCACGTGCGCCAGCGTCGTCTTGCCGAGTCCCGGCGGGCCGTGCAGCAGCAGGTGCTCCGCCGGCTCACCCCGCGCACGAGCCGCATCGATCGCGATCCGAAGCCGCTCCTTCAGATCACGCTGGCCGATGTACTCGTCGAGTCGGCGCGGACGCAGCGCGAACCCGTGCGATTCCTCCTCGGGCGACTGGGCGGTCGGCGCGGTCCATCGCTGCGTAGCCACAACCGGAGGGTACGTGTTCGGGCCCCCCGTGGCGAGCCCGCCCCGAGGTACCATCGCCGCCCCCGAATCCCCGAATCCGCAGGCACACATGTCCACCTGGTCCCACACCCTCCTCCGCGCCGGCACCTTCAAACTCGACGCCGGGTGCATGTTCGGCCTCATCCCCAAGGTGGTCTGGACACGGTGGCTCACCCCCGACGAGTCCAACCGCATGACCATGCAGCAGAACGCCCTGCTGCTCGAATCGAGCGACGGACGCCTCGTCGTCGTCGAGGCCGGCATCGGCGATAAAACCGCCGACAAGGAACGCGGCCTCTACCAGCAAGAGCCGCGCGCCGTCCACGATGCCCTCGCCGAGATCAACTGCGACCCCAAAGACGTCTCCGCCGTCGTCCTCACCCACCTGCACTTCGATCACGCCGGCGGCATCACCCGCCTCGACCCCGCCGGCGGCCCCAAAGAGGTCCTCACCTTTCCAAACGCCGAGATCATCGTGCACCGGCAAGAATGGGAAGACGCCATCGCCAACAAAAGCACGATGAGCAAGACCTACCTCCGAAGCCACCTCAACGACCAGGTCGCCGAACGCCTCCGCCTCGTCGACGGCAAAGACGAACCGCTCCCGGGCCTCTTCGTCGACCCCTCGCCCGGCCACACCTGGGGGCAGCAGAACATCCGCTTCGCTCGACCGAACAACGCCGGCGACGGCGTCTTCGTGAGCGATGTCATGCCCACCCACCTGCACTGCCGCAGTACCACGAACCTCGCCTACGACGTCGAGCCCTACACCAGCATGCTGAGCCGCCGAGAACTCCTCGAACGCGCCGTCAAAAAACACTGGCTGCTCGTCCTCGACCACGAACCAGGCCATCCCACCTTCACCGCCGAGCGTGACCCCAACCGACCCGGCGAATTCCTCCTCC
Organism: Planctomycetota bacterium; assembly: GCA_038747915.1. Lineage (GTDB taxonomy): Bacteria > Planctomycetota > Phycisphaerae > Phycisphaerales > UBA1924 > JBCDAP01. Next base: position 26,662 of record JBCDJJ010000042.1, read on the forward strand.
AACAAGCCTGAGCCCGAGAGCGCGAAGCGAAACACAAACCGAGCGGCGTGCGCGGGCACGCGCGCCAGCGCTCGAACCACGCGCATCACACGAGCGCTATCAAGCCATCAGAGCGCAACTCAACCACTCCAACCCATGTCGATCGCCGGTCGTCGTGGCGCCGGCGCGTGGACTCACAGGCCGATCGGCACGGGCATCACATCCCCCGGCGTCATCGGCTCCGGCAAGTCCCCCGGCGTCACCGCCCGATCGATCGTGTACTCACCAACCGCCGTCCGCCGCAGGCTCGCGAGCGTCCCCCCCGTCCCGAGCACGCGTCCGAGATCCCGAGCGAGCGACCGGATGTACGTCCCCTTCGAGCATCGAATGTCGAGCGCCGCGATCGGCCACGCGTACGCCGTCAACGCGATCTCATGAATGGTCACCGTCCGCGCCTCGAGCTTTGCGATCGCCGCCTCGCGGTCTCCCCGCCGCGCCATCCGATACGCCCGCTCCCCATCGAGCTTGATCGCCGAGAACACCGGCGGCGTCTGCTCGATCGCGCCCGTGAAGTGCGACCGCAGCGCCGCCTCGATCACCTCACCACCGGGCAGCGCCGCCACCTCGATCTCCTCTCGCTCACCCTCCGCATCATCGGTATCGGTGAACGCCGACAGATCAACCTCCGCCACGTACCGCTTTTCCGTCGCCTGGATCCCCGCGATCGCTTTCGTCGCTCGCCCCAGCGCCACCACCAGCACCCCGGTCGCGAGCGGGTCGAGCGTGCCCGCGTGCCCGACCTTCGCCCCGCCGCTCACGCGGCGAACGTGCGCGCACACCTTGGCCGACGACCACCCGAGCGGCTTGTCCACGACGAGCAGGCCATTGAGATCGGGTCGGCGGTTGCGGATCGGCATGCACAGAACTCTCGGGCACCCCGGCGGTCAACGGAGCAACGAGCTACAATTATGGCTCGACAGGTCCCGGGCAGCACCCGCTGCCCACCCTTCGGACAGGTGGCCGAGTGGTTGAAGGCGCACGGCTGGAATCCGTGTAGGCGGGGTTTCTCGTCTCGGGGGTTCGAATCCCCCCCTGTCCGCTTCCGCGCCGCGAGACCGCCTCTCGTCATCGCGTCGCCCACATCATCGACAGTGGACGTGTCGCGCGCCCACGAAGCCGGTGGTGAGGGCATCCCGCTCCCACGAACAGCCACCCCAACCCGCCAAGCCCACCAATCAACCACACCAGCCGCGGGCGCGAGCCCGCGGACCAAACCACCCACCACCATCCGCGCACCAAAGCCGCTCGAATGACCCAGCCCGCGAGATTCGTCGCCGCGCAACTTCGTGAGAGCACACACGCCACCCGATGAGCACACGGAGAGCGAACGCTCGCCACCATCAAGAGCCAAGGCACTCACAGAGCAAAGCAAGCACTCACCGCGCTGCTCCCCACTCGCCAATCCCGTAAATCAACCACACGAGCCGCGGGCGCGAGCCCGCGGACCAAACCGTCGAGATGTGACAGGGCAAAGCGAGCATCGCTCACCAGCGACGCCGCTCCATGCCGATCGCTCCGCTCAGAACAGCAGCTGCAACTGCATCCCGAACGCGAGCTGGCCATCATCGTCGTCGTCCAGTAGCCCGATCGACGTGTTCTCCTTCACGAGCGACTTGCTGTCCGCCTGCGCGCCCGGGAAGTATGTCAGCTCGCCGGTCACGCGGATCGCCTGGCTCCGCGCGATCGGGTAGTAGTTCATGCCCACGGAGAACGCCGCGAAGTCATCGCCGTAGGTTCGCTTGTCCTCATCCGGGAACACGTGCGAGTACCGCCCGATCAGCTCGAAGTGATCGGAGAGGAACACGCCGCCCTGGGCGCTGACGCCGAAGTCGCTGAGCGACTCGCCGCCGCCGCTGATGTGGGCCCCGTTGACCGCCGCGGAGATGTTCCACCCGCTGCTTTCGAAGGCGATGTCCGCGGTCCACCCGACGTAGTTCGCGTTGTCACCGAAGGACGTCGGCGCGGTGGTCTCGCCGTCCTGCTGCCAGTGCACCGCCGCGCCGAACAGCCACCCGGTCTTATCGCCGCGGAACGCGGTCATGTCTTTGAACTGCTTCCACGACGCCTCGCCGAGCCGGCCCTGCATGCGGAACGTGACCGCCGCATCCGCCTCGGAGGTGTCCGTGAAGTCGGTCGACTTCGCCTTCCGGCCATCCGAGAACGCCGCAAACGCCTGCACGCGCTCGCCGCCCGCGCTGAACATGATGCCCTGGCTCCGGTCGGCGCGGAAGATGCTGTCCGAGAGCGATCGATCGATCAGCAGCACCTTGGCCGGCGCCACCAGCCCGAACTCACGCGTGAACGGCAGCTTGAACTGCCCGACCCGCACGCCGAAGCCGTCGCCCGGCTTCCAGTCGATGAACGCATCATCGAGTTCGAAGTCACCGCTCGACCGTGAGTACCCGCCCACCAACGTGTACGAGAAGTCCGTCTCGGGGAGCGAGCCCTTGACCTTCAAACGAGCCTTGGCGATCTGAAAACCACTCTCGATCTCGTCCTGCGCGTTGCTCGAGCTGTTCGCGTCGAACGTCGCCCAGTACCGAGCCAGGATCTCGCCGTTGATCTTCAGCACCTCGCTCGGGTACCCAGGACCGAGCAGCGACTGTGCGATGCCGTTGGGGACGCGATGGCCGTTGCCGGCGAGCGCGGGCGTGCCGCCGGGCTTCTTGTAGGTCGGCTCGGCTGTGTGGTAGGAGATCGCTTCGGCGGTCGCCGCGACGCGAGCGTCGGCCGCTGCCACCGCCGCCGCGGCCTCTTCCGCCATCCGGGCCGCCTCGGCCGCCGCCCTCGCCGCTTCCGCGGCCGCGTTCGCGGCTTCGATCGCC
>JBCDJJ010000043.1:0-28647 GCA_038747915.1 Planctomycetota bacterium
GGCTGCGGATGCTCGATCCGGATGCACAGCTGTTCAATCCGCGCCCGCGCTACGAGTTCGAGCAGCGTGAGGAGGATGCGAACACCGAGGAGCGCATCGACCCGAACCGTGATCAGGAACAAGAGCAAGAGAACGAGAACAGCCCACCCGGGCTCGGCGCCGCGCGCATCGGTGCCACGCCGGTCGATGCCGCGCAGCTCTCGGGTACCAGATCCGGTGAACTCACGGGCCTTGGGCTGGCGTATCAGCAATTCCGCGAGCCCGCCGCGCAGCTTGGTTTGCTCGAGGCGGGCGCGATCCCCGAGCCGCTCGACCCTGCCCTGCTCGCGGCGGGTGACGACGAGGCATCGCGGACCAATCCCGATGGCTCGGTGCAGCCCGAAGAGCCCGAATGGGTCACGCAGATCCGCGTGCATATGGATGCGCTGCGAGCCGAGCTCGCGGGCCATGAACCCGATCCGTTGCTCGGGCTCGGCGCGCAGGTGGAGGAGCGGCTGGCCACGGCGGGACAGGGCGAGGAAGCGGCTCCTGGTGTGGGGAGCGATTTGTTGACGAACCACATGATGCAGCGCCTCGCGGGCGGCGGAGCCGACAACGCCGATGGCAACGCGGACGCGGAAGACAATCCGGGTACAGCGCGCGTGGCGCCGCAGGTCGGACAAGTCGAGACGGCGCTCGAGCTGATCCGTAGTGCCCCCGTGCGCGTGCTGCGTCTCTCGACTCCCCTCGACACCGGCGCGGTGTACCGCGAACACATGACCCAAGGTGAGTTGATGCTCGAAGAGGGTCTGTACTTCACCGCTGAAGAACGATTCACCGCGGCGCTGAGCGTACGCCCGGGTGATGCGATGGCAGCGGTGGGTCGGATCTCTGCTCAGTTGTCGGCGGGGCTGTTCCGGTCGGGCGCCCTGAACCTTCGGAATCTGTACCGCGCGTACCCCGAACTGCTTCGCGCTCGGTTCGCGGGTCCGATCCTGCCGACCGATGCGCGGGCCGATCGTCTCGCCGAGTTGTTACGCGAACGCATCGCCAAGGGTGGCAGCGCCGGCGCCGACGCGGCGTTGTTGCTCGCGTTCATGGGCTTCCAGCGGAACGACGATGCGCACCTCACCGACGGGCTCGCAGGCCTTGATCAGCTCGCCGGCACCATGCCGGAGATTGATCACGAGGTCAGCGAGCTTGTGATTGAGCTGTGGAGCCAGGGCGAGTAACCGCCTCGGCGTCCCACATCGCTCTCCTCAAAGCCCGCCCGAGGATTTCTCCTTGGGCGGACGATTCCGTCGGGTGTCCGTGCCCTGTGCGGCGTGGATGTGTGGGGCACATCGTGCTCCCCTCTCACCTCTATCAACGCCCCGCCCGACGGCTCACTCACTTATGGCGCACCCCGAGGGCCCCCGCCCGCGGGATGCATGGGGGACCGCGCAGCACGACAGCGCGGAATTCTCCCGATGCACTCGTTCTGGCGACGCTTTGACATCGCCCAGCCACTGGTTGACTCTCGACTGACTCTCGAACGGGCTGCCCTGTGCGACAGCATCCGCAGAATACCCCCACTCTCAGCGTACGCAACCGTGTTGCACCAAATGGGAGAATCTCGGTGAAAGATTCCACTGGTCCGGTCCGGGAACACCGGGCTCCTATCGCCCTGAGCGGGGAACAAGCACCAAGCGGCTGGATTGCACCGCTTCGCGTCCACCAACATTCGTCGTGACCGTGTATCCGTTGACGAGGTTGTGGGGGTAGCGCTCCATCAGTGCGAGGAGCTGCGGATCCGTCGGGCGGTTCGTAGCCGGATCGACGTGACGGTTGTTGAACAGGCCGATCACCACCGTGCTGACCCAGGCAGTGTGATGGAAGTAGGCCTGTTCGCCCTCGGCACGGAGTGCCTCGACCGCGTCTTCAGCAGCCCGGCGGGCCGCGGCCGACCCACCGCTGTGCTCGTAGGCCCCGATCTGGAGGGTGTACCGGGCGGTCGGGTCCTCATCGAGCGCGCGATCCAGGCTGTACTGCGGCAGGCCGCCGGCGGTGTCGACTGCGGGCGGCTGAAGATACGCCGTGGGGAACAGCCTTCGGCCGCTGACGGAGAGTGTGCGGACCATCTGCAGATCGTCGCGGGCCTTCGCGGTGCGCGGCCCGTCGTGGCGTCCGAGCAGGACCACGGCGCGGTCGCCGGAGTCGCGGACACGGATGTCGTTTCGGTCGAGCACCTCGCGCAGGGCTGCCGCGGAACGCTCGGCTTCGGCCCTGGCGTTCCGCCCGGCGTGGTGGGTCAGGAGGACACCCCAGTAGGGGTCGTCGAGCGCCGACTGGGTGTTCGAACCCGCCACAAACGGCCCAGCACCGGCCCCGGAAGAGCCGTCATCCGAGGCACACGCGGCCGCGAAGACCGCGAGCGCAAGCCCCGCCGCTGCCCAGAGACCAAGTCGTGTGTCCATCGGACGATTATTCCTGTAAGTCATTGCTTTACATAGTGTTCGGTGGATTTGCCGAATCACCGCATTGTTCAAGGCTCGCGGAGCTGATCGTCGATAGCCCCAACTCCGGTTAGGTATCTCAGCACTATGATCTCGCCCCTCACTCTTCGACGACCGACCGGCAGCCGGTTCCACGAGCCACGCCACTGCTCGAGGCCATTCGCCCCGACTCGAGGACGACACATGATCGACGCCGTCTCACCCTCGCACAGTTCCGGCCGACTCGCACCACTGAACCGGCCACTCGGCTCGTCGGCCTCGAGTTCGAGCGCATCCGGTTCGGCGCCGACTCGGCCCGCGGACGAGGTCGAGCTGTCGCCCGACGCGGTCGCGTTCCGTGGCGAGCTGGTCGCCCGCGTCCGCTCGGAGATCGCCGACGGCTCGTACCTGACCGAGGCCAAGCTTGCCGCGACCGCGGACAGGCTGCTCCCGGTCCTGACCGAGTAAGCCCGGGTCATCATCAACATCAGCGCGAGAATCGGTACTGGGCCGCGAGTTCTCGTCCGCCCACTGTTGACCACTGCGCCGCCACGAGCAAGGCCGAGACCGATTCCGTTCCTTCCGGCAGGCCGATGAGCTCGAACTGGTAGGTCCGGGTCACCCGGTCGAAGGGCACCGCGTTGAAATCGGGGTTGCGCAGGTCAACCGTCCACCGCTCGAGCTGGCGGGCACCGGCGCCTCGGCCGAGCCCGCGGTCCTCGTAGAGCTCCACCACGAGCTCGCCCAGCGATTTCACCTGGTGGGCATGGGCATCGCGCAGGTCGATGTGCAGCTCCAGCACCGCCTGCCCGGTGTCCGGGCTGGCGTAGATCTGCGTCAACGGGTGGATCACGAGCCGCGTGGGTGGGAACGGGCCATCGGCGTCGAGCTCGCGGGGATCATCGTCGACGACCGCAGCGGAGGTCACCGGCGGTGGCTCGTGCTCAGCGCACCCGGCCGCTGCCGCGAGGAGCACACCGAGCCCGATGTCGCGCGCAGTCGTCATCATGCGGCCAGCATACGGGGTCAGGTGTCATCTCCCTCGGGGGTCGATGTGCGAAGCCGCTCGAGCGCATCGATGAGCAGCCGGTGCCCGGATTCGATCGCTGCGAACGCCCGCGTGTTCTCCTGAAGCAGTTTCATGATCGCGTCGAGATGCACACGCTGCTCCATGAGCGCGCGGTGCGACTCGGTGAGCTGGTGCTCACGGGTCATGGAGGCGCGGCGTTCGCTCAGCCACATCCACGCGACCACGCCCGCGGCCCCGAACTGTGCGAGCGGCGCCAAGAGTTCCCATTCAACCATTGATGCCTCCTCTCGATGCACGACGACCGTTGATCACACCGGGTCCTCCTGGTACGTGACCTCGTACCCCACACTCCAGTGCGTGCCGTGTGCGGGTGGCCCGGTCATCTGCGCACGCTGCATCACCATCGATGGGTACTCAAGACCCGTGTCATCGACAAGCATGCCGGTCTGGTCGGCTTCTGCCGCTGACCAGATCGCGCCCCACAGCGCCATGAGTTCGGACGACGTCGGCGCCACCAGCCGCCCTGTCTGCACAACCACCACCGCGAGCGGACCGTATCGATCCCACACCGCCAGCTCGTTGGGCGAGCGGAATGGCTCGCGTACCAGCAGCCCCACCGGCCCCACGGCGAAGCGGTGCGGCCCGCTCCCGAAGAGATCCTCGCCTCGCCATGTGCTCATGGTGTACCCCCTTCTCGCGTGACGAGCACCACGGGTGATGATGAAGAAGCCGTGTAGGCCAGCGCGGTGATGGTCTCGATGAAGCCCGAGCCGTCGATCCGGTACCTCACACCGATCACGACGACTTCCGCGGACACGACCGCGCGGCGACCATCGGCCCGCTCGCGCCGCGCGACGAACCGCAGCGTTCCTCGCTCTCCCACGCGGATCGCCGCGGACGTCGCGTCGGACACCTCGCGCTCGATGGCGAATTCGGCCCGCACCGCCACGACATCCACGAACGTCGGCGACCGGCCCGAACTCTCGTGCTCGACGATGGTCTCCGACGCCTTTTCCGTGAGCGCAACCGACCGCACCGTGTCGATCGATCGCGACCCGATCGTGACCTCTGTGACAGTACTCCACACCACCGCTCACCCCCTCACTAGATGAACCACGCTTGGGCGGCGGATGACCTCCGCCATGCCGTCGCCATCGAGATCGAGCTCAACGGCCACCCGCTCGCGCTCGCGGGCATATCGCACGCGGTACAGCTGCGCCTTGCTCCACAGCGCCGACTCCTCGCTCGCGGCGGATGCACCGGCGGCGTAGATGAGATGCAGGGCGCCGTATGTCTCGAGCAGCCGCAACGACTCTCGGTTGACGATCACGCTCGCATCAGGTCCGTCGCCCGGCGCGCCCTGGGCACAAAGCCCGAGCATCGCGAGAATCTGCCGGTACGCGAGATCACGCTGAGGACCGAACCACTGCAGCTCGGCGGTGATCGGCACGCTGACCGGACGCTCCGACCCGATCAGGATCGGGTCGCCCAACTGACGAATCCGCGACACCTGGACGAAGCCGGTGTTGTGCCCGGTCACCTCGAAGGGCACGCCGTCGACGAGCAGCACGGAGCCCACCCAGTCGTTGAACTCGAGTTCTCCGAGCCCCTGGATAATCGTGCCCGACTCGAGCAGCACTGCCGGCGCCGGACCCCACAGCCGCTGACTCGCAAAGCCAACCTCCGCGTGCAGGCTCGGCTCGTGGCGCACAAGGTCCACATCCGTGGAGAAGAGCACTGGTCACCTCCGATCGTTCACACCGTGTCTTCAATGACCCGCCGTCGGCCACACACCGACGACGGGCCGCGGGAGGAGAAGCCACCCCCACGGGCGATGACCCGCGGGCGCAGCGCGCCGCGCCACCACACGGCGCGGGTGGGGCGAATCCCGCACGCGGCGCTAGGACGTGGCCAATCCCGAGATCACGCCGTGCGCCGACTCGTTGTGCAGCTCGAGCGTGTACTCCCCGATCACCTGCCCGCGCTCACGATCTCCGTCCGAGCCCAACCGCTTGAACGCAAAGCTCCGGCCCGCCAGCGGCGTGACCGAGAGACGAGACGAATCGAGCAGCAGCACCGCATCCACAGGCATCGAGCGGCACAGGATCACGCGGCACACGCCGAAGTCACTCTCGTAGACGCTCACAAGATCACGAAAGGTCGTATCGGTGGCATCGAACCCGCGGCTGGCGGTCACGAAGCTGTTGATCCGTCGCTTCTGTGCGCCGTTGACGACGATTGTGTCGACCGTGCCCGAACCAACCTCCCAGATCTGACGCAGCGCCGCGTTCAGCACCGCTTCGTTGAGCGTGTCGCTCCCGGCGCCACCGCCCGGTGGGATCGGGTCGGTGTTCGGCTCGTACACGTGCGTCGCGAGGTGCGCGAGGATGCCGTTCATCGATCGGCGCACGGTCGACGAGCCTTCCGGCATCGAGACGGGTGCCACACCGTTGATCACCGTGTTCTCCAGATCGCGGATGAGTTCGCGCGCCCGCTCCTGCATCTGGTAGTCGAGCTCGTCCTGCACGCCGATGGTGTTCACCGCGAGCTGGCTTCCTGAGACCTCGACGCTAGCTTCGAAGATCTGGGTGACATTCTGACGACGGGTGCGGTTGGTGAACCGGCTCGACGAGGCGTCCGCGCCCTCGAGCGCCGCATTCCCAATGATGAACACCTTCTGCTCGTCTGCCAGCGCTTCGGCGGTCGTCCCGCCGTACCCGCGCGAGAACACCACGTTGGTCGGGTTCACCGCGGTCACCAGCATGACCTCCGACGAGCCCTCCGCCTTGACCAGATCACCGATCCGGAACCGGTCTTCGTGCTCCATGCCGATCTGCGTGAGCGTCGCACCGTTGCCGGAGAACGACTGCTCGATCAGATCCCAGTTCGGCAGCAGCGCATCCTCGAGCCACTCGTGTACCGTGCTCGTCGCTTCTCGCCGCGCATCGCCGATGTGATCGAGCACCGGTGTCTCGTACGGGCTCACGATGCCGATGATGTCCGACACGTCCTCGTACACCTCGGGGAGTGTTGCCCCGGCTGAGTATGTTGCTTTGCCTGTAAAGGCCATGTATTGCTCCTTTCGTCCGCTCCTCCCGCGGCGTCGCCAACCATCTCTCGCCCCGATCTCTACGAAGCCCGCCGCGCCCGCAGGTACTGCAGGAGCGCGCCGCGATCGCCCGCTGCAGCGGCGCGAGCGGTTGACGACCGCGTCGACTCGTCGCGCCGTGCCCGCCCCGCCATCGCGGCGCTGTGCCCGCGATCGCTCGGCGCGCCGCCGCGGAACAGAAACGGCTTGGTCCGTCGAAGCTCGCTCACCACCGACTCGACCTCTGCACCGTCGCCGGCGCTGTCCATCGCGTGCTCCGCAAGAATCCGAGCGGTCTCGACATCGATCGCCTCGGCTCGCATCAGCTCGAGATCGACCGCGTGACGACGTGCCGCCGCGTTCGCCTCGGCTCTCGCCACCTCGAGTTCGGCTTCGAGCGACTCGACGCGCGCTCCGAGCACCTCCGCATCGCGCTGCTCGTCTGTTCCCAACGGCTCACGTCCTGACGTCCTTGATTCATCTGTCATCGCACAGCCTCCTGGTCCGTTGATTCACTGTGATCACACGCACTACTCCACACCTCCATCTCCGTACCCCAGCTCGCTCAGCACGCGCTCGTCGCCCACGCCGACCTGCAGCTTCTGCGACGCCACGCGCACCAGTTCCTCGTCGCTCACCGGGAGTGGGTTCGGCCAGACCACGCGCACGAGCCGCTCGCTCGGGTGCGTGGGCAGCACGCCCGCGAGGTCCGCGGCGAGCAGGCCGAGCTCGCACACGCGCCGGATGCCGCGCGCAAACTGCACTCGCTTCCGCTCGGTCTTCGAGAGCACGCCGCTCAGCGTGAGCCGCAGCGCCGTCGCGCTCGAGAGTTGACCGAGCCGTTCGCGCACGGTGCCGAGCACGACCGGCGAGATCGCGCTCGACTTATCCATCGCGCTACGAATCTCCTCGATGTGCGCCGCCTCGCTCGGTGAGTGGCCGTCACCGCCGAAGCTCACGATCTCGGCCGCTGGATTGTCCGTCACCCACACACGGCCGGGGCCGACGCGCCCCTCACCGAATGTATCGAGACCTTTGGCGAGATACATATTGAAGCTCTGCATCGTCACGCGGTGCGCCCGGTCGGAGAGCCGCGTGTTGAGCTCGTCTTGAAGCGGGACGAGCGGCTCGACATCGCTCAACCCGCGCCACTCGAACGGTTGCCCACGGTTCTGCACGTGCACCGCGGGCAGCTCGCCGAGCCGGTTCGGCCCCTCCGCCACAAGCTCGGCGTTCTCGTACACCTGCCACCACGCGGCGCTCATGACCTCGACAACCTCGACAAGCCCGCGGTGGGCCTCCGCCGCGCCGCCGGTGCCAAACCACCGAGCGAGTCCACTCAGCGTCCCTCCGGGCCGTGGTGAGCTGGGACGATCCTCCGGCGCCTCGATCTCCGACCGCACCACGTACCCCAGCACCCGCCGGGCATCACGTGGATCCACAAGGCCGATGCCGCGTGTCGCGGGGACCACATCAACACGTACACGCTCACCCGCACCACGCGCCGAAGCCTCGTCGGAGGCGCTCGCGTTGAGCGATCGTGGCGCATCAAACAGCTCGCCCGTGCGCACCACCACGTCGACACTCCCATGCACCGCACCGAGCGTCCCCGCGTCCTGCAGCAGGCCGAGACCGCCGCTGGCCTCCCACATCCCCTCGCAGAACGCCTCGATCAGTACCGCACGTTCGGGATCGAGCGCATCGCTCTCGATGCGGATGGGCTTGCCGAACACGAAGTCGGTGAGCGCATCGATCCGCCACGCGATGTCGTTCTCGACCACGACTTCCACGCCGGGCGACATCGGCGCACCACCCGACCCGCCGCCCAGGCGTGCTGGTAACCCGCGCTGGTGGGCGAGCCGACCGGTGGTCTCACGCTCGTTGCGGTAGTACGACCAGAGTCGCTCGAGCGCCGGAATCTCATCAGCAACGTGCGACGCCATCAGGCCGTCCAGCACACCCGCGGTGAGTCCGATGTCCGCAAACCGTTCGAGCGACCACGCCATCGCACACGCCTTTCGGTGATCTCGTGTGGGCGGCCGCGACCGTCGCGTTCGCCCCACACCTAGGCGTGAGCGGTCATCGATCGGCGCACAACGATGGTCACCCCGCGCGCGCGGAATGATCGCAACATGTGCGATCGCATCGAGATAAAAAAATCTCCACGAACTTTGAGATTCCGAAAACGCACGTCACACCCGTGCGCACGAACGTGACCCACGACACCAGAACAGCAACGACGATAGATGCCCAGCTCACGATGGATGCCCGGCTGCTGCGCACCAGAAGCCGGACACGCTCGTCGCATCCTCGCGTGCCACTGGCGGCTTATCCGCCAGTGCTCGAAAACTTCGGAACTCCCACTCGTGGTCAAGTCGCCGGTGGCACCCAAGCGAATCAATTCGAGTTGCGCGTGAGATCCCGCCTGGTGCTCATCTTCAGGTGTCCGTTGATGCACCCGCCTCGATCACCTCAACCTCGGAGTTGCGGTCGAGGTTGATCTTGACGATCTCGCCGTTGCCCTTGCGGAGCTCGATACGGTCGAGCCACAGCTTGTCGTCGGGCATGTGGGCAAACCAACTGCCCGTGGCCTGCCGACCGACACGGAGCACCTCGCCCTCGACGACGGTCTCGGAGGCGCGCTCGCCCCACTCAATCCGCTGACGGATCCGCACGCGGTCGCCCGGTGCCACATGCAGGTCTTCAAGTCGCATCACGGCGCTCCTGATCCTTGATCCGCGGCGTCATCGAGCGGCCACCCGTACAGCGTAGGGCGCTCGTAGGCGCCAACGGTCCACGCCCGGGCGCTCTCGACCCCCCACCGCTCGCCGAGACCCGCGCGAAGCCGCACGGTGACCTGCTGCGTCACCCCTTCGGCGCTCACACCCGTGCCCACCACAGTGCTCACCGGGCGGACCACATCCACCGTCGCCTCCTCACCGCGGAGCCACACACGCGTGATGTGATAGGCCGGCCACCCCGCCTCGATCGCCCGGGGGTCGACCCGCCACGCGTCCTGATCACCGATCAGGCGCACCGTTCGCTCAGCGACCGCGCGATCGGTGCCGAGGGGGAAGTTCACCATGTACCGGCCCTCAGCGGGCCACTCCTCGGTTACGAACCGCACGGCCACGGCTATCACGTCCGGTATCGGGTCGAAGCCGAGCTGATGGACCGCAACATCCCCGTCCTGGGGAGGCCAGTTCACGTACGACACGCACGCGGCGCTCGCGAGAGCGCCCGCAAGACATCCAACCGCCGCCGCACGCCGAAGCCATCTGCTCGCAGGTCTCATCGACCCAACACTCTACAGTCAAGCCCGATGCCACACCCCACCGCCGCCGCTGCCCCGTCCGACACCGCCCCACGCCCCGCCGTGCCGAAGAAGCTCGTCGTGGGCATCACCGGTGCCTCGGGCGCCGCGTACGCCCAGCACCTGTGTACCACGATCCACCACCTCGGACACGAGCTGCACATCGTGATCACCGACTACGGCAAGCGGCTGCTCATCGACGAGCTCGGCCCGACAGGCCCGCGTCTCGAGACACTCTGCAGCCTGGAACTCGAACCGGGCCAGCAACTCGACCCGCGCGACGCCCCCCACTCGCACGGCATCTACCTGCACCCGCTGAACAACGTCGGCGCGACACTCGGCTCGGGCTCGTTCCGGCACGACGGCATGGCGATCGTGCCGTGCTCGTCGAACACGCTCGGGGCGATCGCGAACGGGTACGGCGACCACCTGCTGCATCGCGCCGCGGCGGTGTGCCTGAAGGAACGGTTCCCGCTGGTGATCGCGCACCGCGAGGCCCCGCTCAACCGCGTGGATCTCAAGAACATGCTGTCGCTGCACGACGCGGGCGCGACCATCTGTCCGACCAACCCCGGCTTTTACTTCCTGCCGGAGTCGATCGACGAGATCATCGCGTTCATGACGGCCCGGTTCCTCGACTGCCTCGGCGTCGAGCACCGGTTCAAGCGCTGGGGTGACCACGAATCCTGAGTGATCGCCCGGGTGCTAGTCCTCGTCAATCACATCAAGCACTGGCCCGGCACCCCATATCTGGCCATAGCGAGCACCGGTCAATTCTCTCAAGAAACCCAAAGATTCAAGTCGCTGAATGTATCCTCGCGCCGTTGGATTGGAAACATCGAGCAGACGCTCTGCCGTCCCAACGTCAATCGCGAGGTGCTCCACAAACAGATCAACAAGATGGAGCGTCCCCGATGGCGCACGATTGCTCAGCAAGTTCTGACGAATCCGATCTCGTGCATCCTTGATCCTGGTCAGACGAATCGACGCGTCGCGTGCTTGCTCTGCGACCGCAACCAAGAAGAATTCAATCCACTGCTCCCATGCACCATCGGTGCTTACGCGGAGCAAGCAGTCTGCATACTCACGTCGTCGACGCTCGAATGACGCGCTGATGTAAACAAGCGGCTGAGGGAGTAATCCACTTCGAAGCAGCGAAAGCACAATCAATACGCGACCAAGTCGCCCATTCCCATCGCCGTAAGGGTGGATTGCTTCAAATTGGTAATGCATCATCGCGATTGCGATCAATGCCGGCCAGGGCCTCAGTGGCTCGTTCCAGCAACGCTCCAACGCCCTTAGACACGTCGTCAGCGACTCGCCCGGCGGAGGAGGAACAAATCGCGCTGAACTGAAGTCGTCCTTCGATCCGCCAATCCTGTTCTGAATCGATCGAATCTCACCGGTCCTTTGCTCGTCACCCCGTGCGCCCGAGAGCAGGATTCGATGCATGTCATTGACAAGTCGAACACAAAGCGGCAAGTCAGACTCGATTCCATGCCACAGCGCGCGGCGATAATTCGCGACTTCAATCGTATCGGGTTTGGTCGGGCGTTCTCCAGCTTCGTATCTCGCCACCTCCTCCGCCGTCGCGATCGTGTCCTCGATCTTTGATGACACACGGGCCTCGCGGCGCATGAGTGGTGCCGCGAGTAACCGGGCCACAGTCACGTCATGTGCCAAACCTCGCAGATCGCCGAGTGCGAGCAATGCCTCGTCATATGCTTCCCGCACCGCGAAGAGCACCGCCGCCGCATCAATCCGCGCCGGCGGCAGTGGATCTGGCACAAACGCCTGACCAGATGCGAGCCGGGTCTGGCGAACACCTCCCGACTGATATTCTTCGTAGGCCGTTGTCTGCACCAGCTGCCCTGGAGCATTCCCAGTGACCCTCTCTGTCCACATGCTTGTCAGCCTTCAATCTTGGTCGCCATTTGAAAGCATAACCAGGATTCTCTTTCAAACTGATTGACAGATCGAAAATTGGTTTTGATTCTGTAAAAAACACTATATGTTGTGGTATATGAAAAATAATTATCTATATGTAGATGATTTTGGATTTTCCTAGTCTTGACGTCCAAAGGAACTCAGCTGTCGTACACGAGACGACAAGCTGCTTTACAGAATAAGGGTTTTTTGGTATCTTCGTCTCCCCCAGTTACGGAGACGACCCATGCGCACCGCCGTCTTCTCAGCCCGTCCGTACGACAAACGCTCCCTCACCGCCGCGAACGAGGCCGCTGGCTCCCCGCACGAGCTGGACTTCTTCGAGGCCGCTGTCGGACCCACCGCGGGCCCTCGGCTCTCGCCGCGGACCGTGGGGCTGGCCGAGGGGCACACCGCGGCCTGCGCCTTCACAAACGACGATCTCGGTCGCGACACGCTCACCGGGCTCGCGGACCTCGGATGCACGACCATCGCGCTGCGGTGCGCCGGGTTCAACAACCTCGACCTGAAGGCCGCCCGCGAGCTCGGCTTCAAGATCGCGCGTGTGCCGGCCTACTCGCCGCACGCTGTCGCCGAGCACACGGTTGCGCTGCTGCTCGCGGTCAACCGCAAGATCCACCGCGCGCACGCGCGCGTGCGTGAGCAGAACTTCGCGCTCGAAGGCTTGCTCGGCTTCGACCTGTTCCAGAAGACGGTCACCATTGTCGGCACCGGCGCGATCGGCTCAGCCCTAGCCCGCATCATGCTCGGCTTCGGATGCACCGTGCTCGCGGTGGATCCGGTCGAATCCGACGAGCTCAAGTCGCTCGGCGTGACGTACCTCCCGCTGATGGAAGCCCTCCCGCAAACGCGGATCGTGTGCTTGTGCTGCCCGCTCAACGAGCACACCTTCCACCTGATGAACGAGCACTCGCTCGGTGTGATGCCGAAGGGCGCTGTGCTCGTAAACACCGCGCGCGGCGGTGTGGTCGACACGCCGGCGCTTATCAACGCCCTCAAGCGCGAGCACCTCGGCGCCGTGGCCCTCGATGTCTACGAGGAGGAAGAGAACCTCTTCTTCGAGGATCGCTCGGCCTCCATCCTGACCGACGATGTGTTCGCGCGCCTGCTCACCTTCTCCAACGTGCTCATCACCTCGCACCAGGCCTTCTTCACCGAGGAGGCACTCCACGCCATCGCCTCGACCACGGTGGAGAACCTCCGCGCCATCGGGTACGACGGCACCATCCCCGACGCCAACGTCATCCCCGGCCTCTGACCCGCACCACCGAGCCCAACGATGACGCTCGCCCTGGCCATCCTCCCGCTCGCGGCGCTCATCCTCGCCATGACGGTGCAGGCGCCGAAGCTGCGGCTCCCGCTGCCCGCTCAGCACGCGCTCCCCTTGGCCGCTGCACTGGCCGGCATCGTTCAGCTCATCTATCTCAATCTCCCCGGTCACGCGTCGGGCGCCGTCATCGAGATCTACGCCAGGATCGTCGAGGGGCTGCTCGCCTCGCTCACGCCGCTCGGCATCGTGTTCGGGGCCATCCTGCTGTTCAACACACTTGATCGCGCGGGCGCCATGCGCGTGCTGACGACCCAACTCCAGCGCATCAGCCCGCACCCCGTCGCACAGGTCATGCTCGTCGGGTGGGCGTTCTCGTACCTCCTCGAGGGCTTAAGCGGCTTCGGCACACCCGCGGCGCTCGCCGCCCCGATCCTCGTCGGACTGGGGTTCCCCGCGGTCCGTGCCGCCGCCGCCTGTCTCGTCATGAACACCATCCCCGTGGTCTTCGGCGCCGTGGGCACGCCGATCTGGTTCGGCATGGGTGAGCTTGGGCTCACCGACGACGAGATCACGAACCTCGCGCGACGCGCCGCACTCATCCAGATCGCGGCAGCCCCGGTCGTCGCGCTGCTGGCCCTGGCCATCCTGTTCCCGTGGTCCACCATCGTGCGCGCGCTGCACTACATCCTGCCCGTGGTCGCGGCGCCGCTCGCCGCGTCGTTCGCCGTCGCACGCTTTAGCGTTGAGTTCCCCTCGATCATCGGCGGACTCGCCGGGCTTGCCGCTGCGATCGCCCTGGCACGCACACTCCGTGCCCCACATCAACCACCCCATTCGTCGCCCTCCTCGCCCCATGAACCCGCCGGTCCCCGTCTCTCCACGCTGCGCGCCGCCACACCGTTCCTGCTCACCGTCGCCCTCCTCGCCGCCACGCGCCTCGAAGCGCTCGGCCTCAAGGCACTCCTCACGGCAAACTCACCGCGCGCTCACCTCAATCTCGCCCCGCTCGGCGACCTCTCGCTCTCGCCCTCGGGCGTCATCCGCCTCGAGCACATCTTCAACACCGACATCGCGTGGTCGATGCCGGTGCTCTACGTCCCCTTCATCATCCCCTTCGTCCTGGTCTCGCTCATCACGATCCCGCTGTTGCGCATCCCCGCACCCACTGTCCGATCGGTGTGGGCCGACACCACGGCGCGGCTCGTGAGACCGGCCGTCGCGCTCGCGGGCGCGCTCGTGCTCGTCAAGCTGCTCATGCACGGCGGCGCCCAAGCCCCGGTGGTCCTGATCGGTCAGCACCTCGCCGACGTCGTCGCCATGATCAACCCCGATCTCTGGCCCGCGGTCGCCCCACTGCTCGGTGCCCTCGGCTCGTTCTTCTCCGGCTCCGCGACCGTCTCGAACCTCACCTTCGCCCCCGTTCAGCTCGCCATCGCCGAGCGCCTCGACCTGGACACCGCCACCGTCCTGGCCATGCAAGCCATCGGCGGCGCCCTCGGCAACATGGTCTGCGTACACAACATTGTGGCCGTCGCCGCGGTCCTCGGCCTCATCCGCGCCGCCGGCGCCACCACCGACAATGACGACGATGCCCGCCCGAGCGACGAGGTGGCCCACCCCGTGTCCCACATCCTCCACCGGACCACCCTGCCCCTGCTCGCCGCCTGCGCTGCGAGCGCCGCCGCGCTACTCGTGCTCTAGCACCACGCCCGTGTGCACGCACGCGACACCCGCGTGACAATACTCCCATGGCTGCACTCCGCCCCGTGCTCGCGGCGCTCCGCGACATCAAACTCGCGCACACCGTGTTCGCACTGCCGTTCGCGCTGCTCGCAGCCTTCCTCGCCCGACCACTCCAACCAATCTGGGACGGCCCGCCCCCCGAAGAGGGCGCGCTCGACTCGCTCCGGGGCATGAACACGCCCGACCGGTACGAAACCGATTGGCGGTCCTTCTCCCTCCAACTCGTGCTCATCGTGCTGTGCATGTTCTTCGCCCGCACCTGGGCGATGCTCGTCAACCGCCTCGCGGATGCGACGTTCGATGCCCAGAACCCACGCACCGCTGGACGCGCTGTCGCGGCCGGCACGCTCTCCCCGCGCACAGGGTGGCTCATCGCGCTCACCAGCGCTGCTGCGTTCTGGCTCACCACCCTTGTCTTTCTCGCCTTCAGCAACCCCTGGCCGCCGATCCTGGCACCAGTGGCACTGATCTGGATCGCGTTGTACGCCTACACCAAGCGGTTCACAGCGCTCTGCCACCTTTTCCTCGGCGCGGCACTCGCGATCTCCCCGGTGTGCGCCGCGATCGCCGTCGATCCGAGCGCCGTGCTCTCGTTCTCCAGCCCGACGCTCGTCTCGCTCCTCTTCCTCTCCGCCTTCATTACCTGCTGGGTCGCCGGCTTCGACATCCCCTACGCCCTGGCCGACATCGACATCGACCGCACGCTCAACCTGCATTCGATCCCCGCGCGCTTCGGCGTCGCGCGAGCCCTGGTGATCAGCCGGGCTCTTCATGCCCTCGCCATCGTCGCGCTGGTCGCCTTCGCGGTGCTCGCCCCGCCGCTCGGCCCCATCACGCTTGTCGCCGCGGGCGCCGTCGCCGGGCTGCTGTTCTACGAGCACCTCGTGCTGGCCCGGCGCGGCGTCGCCGGCCTACCCATCGCGTTTTTTACGGTGAACGGCGTCATCTCCATCCTGTTCTCCGGTGCAGCCATCATCGACACGCTCGTCTAACCCACGCGAGCGGTGAGCGCATCCCGGTCGCACGGACACGCGCCGCGGCCCGTACCCTTTCCTCATGGCCGACCCCGCCCCCGACTCCCCGACCATCCGCGACGCCCAGGACCGCTTCATCGACACCTGGGGCCGCATGGGCTCCGCCTGGGGCATCTCGCGCACGATGGCCGAGGTACACGCGCTGCTCTACATCACCGGCGCTGCCATGAACACCGACGAGGTCATGGAGCGACTCGAGATCTCGCGCGGCAACGCCTCCATGTCGCTCCGCTCGCTCGTCGAGTGGTCGCTCGTCCGCCGCGTGCACAAACGCGGCGACCGCAAGGAGTACTTCGAGGCCGAACCCGACGTGTGGACCATCTTCCGCACCATCGCAGCGGAACGAAAGAAGCGGGAGCTCGACCCCGTCGTCGGCTCGCTCTACGAGATCCGCGACCTCACCGCCAAACTCCCCAAGCGCGACAAAGCCGCCAAGACACACAACGCCCGCCTCGACGGCATGCTCGAGTTCATGCAAACGCTCGACACGCTCTCGAGTCAGGTCGTCTCACCAGAGGGCAAGGGACTCAAGCTCGCGCTCACACTGCTCTCCAAAGCCGTCTAGAGCAGACCAAGTCAACTCGTCTCGCCAGTCTCAGCGGTGGATCGACCGACTCCGGGACCTGGGTGCCACTGGCGGCTGGCCCGCCAGTGTTCAAGGGCTTTGGCGTTTGCACTGGTGGGCAAGCCACCAGTGGCACCCGCGACGAATTGACTTGGAACGCACTAAGGCACCCGGCGCACGATCCGAAGCCGAAGCCGAGGAGCCGCGCGACGAAGCGTCTGGCACCGGCCAACTACCTCAACTCGATCAACGACACCTCCGGCACACAATTGAACCGAACCCGCGGCGAGTGCATCCGCTCCACACCCACACCGCGCGACACGTACACACGGTTCCCGTTCACCTCGTGAAGCCCGCCGCCCGCCACCTTGCGCGGCACCCGGCTCGCACGCAAGATCGGCCCGTACCACGGGATCTTCACCTGCCCGCCGTGCGTGTGGCCCGCGACGGTCACATCCGGCCGAGCGCCCCCGGGCAGCACGAGCACCGTGTCCGGCGAGTGACTCACGAGCACCACCACATCGTCATCCTCGACGAGCGTGGCCATGCGCGCCAGTTCGTGCGGTGCGCTCCGCGCTGTGAGCGCGAACCCCACACCGAACACATACACCCGCCGCCCCCCCACTTCGACGCGCCCCGGCTCGCTGTACCGTAGGTACTCCACACCCGTGCCATCGATGAGCGCACGGTCGTTGTACCCGTACTCGCAGTTCCCGGGCGTGAAGAAGGTCGGCGCGATCTCGTGCATCGAGGCGAGGAACCAGCGGAAGTCGTCCGCGACCTCGTCGAGCGCCGGCTGAAAGTCGGGCCACGTCCGACGGGCGGGCTGAAAGAGGTCGCCAGGGATCACAATCAGGTCCGGCTGAACATCGCGGAGCCGCGCGAGCACGCGACGCTCCTGAGCGCCCACGCGCCAGTTCTGCACATCCGCCACCACCGCCACACGGATCGGCCGGCTCGGTCGACGCGCCTGTGTCACCTCCACCGAGGCCCGCTCAACCACAAGCAGATTCGGCTCCACGAACGTCGCCCACAGCGCAACAGGAAGCGGCATCACCGCGCACACGCCCAGCACGCGCCCCACACCCACCCACGGCCGCCAACCCGCCTCGCCGCGCACACGCCACAACGCGAACACCACCGAGGCACCCACCAGCGGCCCCACCACCGCGAGATCGACATACACCAGACTCAGCATCTCGAACGGCGTGAGATCAAACCGCCGACGCACGTACCAGAGTGACCCGACCACCACCATCGTCGCAAGCCCGCCGGCCCACACCAGCCGCGCCCCATCGAGTCGACCGCCACGCACCACCACACACACAGCAATCACACCCGCCGCCGCGTGCGCCACGCCGAGCACCATCACAAGCCAGACGAACGACATCGACTCCATCATCCCCGTGCTACGCCGGCTATCAAAGACAGTTCACACCCCGTATCGCTCACCCACCCACCATGGCCACCAACGAGCCGCGAGCGCAAGCACCCGGATCGGCGCACCCACACACCACCCCTCACCCCTCCAACGGCCGCATCATCGGAAAAAACACAACATCACGGATCGACACCGAGTTCGTCAGGAGCATCGTGACGCGATCGATCCCCATCCCCATCCCGCCCGCCGGCGGCATGCCAACCTTGAGCGCCTCGACAAAGTCTGTGTCGTACGTGCGGAAGGTCGACTCCTCATCATCGAGCCCCGCGAGCTGCTCGCGGAACTTCGCCGCCTGCACATCGGGATCGTTCAGCTCGGTGTACGCCGGCCCGATCTCCATGCCGCCGATGAATAAGTCCCACCGCTCCGCCAGCTCCGGCCGATCGCGCTTCGGCCGCGTGAGCGGGCTCAACGCCGCGGGATAGTCGAACACGAACGTCGGCCGCGCCGGATCGATCGCCGGTTCGGCCACCTCCTCGAACAGCTCGTTCACGACCAGCACATCGGCCAGCGGCTCGCCGCTCTCGCCCGATGTCTTGAGCCCGCGCGCCGCGGCATCCGACCGGGCCCGCTCCCCATCCCACATCTCAAAGCCGAGGGCCCGCGAGAACAACTCCTCGAACGTCACCCGATCGAACGCGCGCCCGTAGTCGATGCTGAGTTCGCCGAACGGCAGC
The DNA here is from genome assembly GCA_038747915.1 of Planctomycetota bacterium. GTDB lineage: Bacteria > Planctomycetota > Phycisphaerae > Phycisphaerales > UBA1924 > JBCDAP01. Next base: position 18,562 of record JBCDJJ010000043.1, read on the forward strand.
ACCAACCCAGTGCCGTCGCTGCTCCCGCCACTCGCCCCGACCACCCTCGTCGCAGCACACCGGAGAAGACCCTCCGTGAGCTCCGCCATCGTCTCGTAGTTCCCGAACGCCTGGTACACCTCGAGGCTCGTGAACTCGGGGTTGTGGCTCCGATCCACACCCTCATTACGAAAATTCCGGCTGAACTCGAAGACGCGAGGCATCCCGCCGACCAACAACCGCTTGAGGTACAGCTCCGGCGCAATACGTAAGAAAAGATCGACATCGAGTGCATTTATATGTGTGATAAACGGTCGTGCTGCGGCACCACCCGCCTGCGACTGCAGCACCGGCGTCTCCACTTCTAAGTAGTCACGCCGCTCGAGTTCACCACGAATCGCCGACACAATCCGAGACCGCGCCACGAACACATCCATCGCCTCGGGGTTCGCGTACAGGTCGACATACCGCTTGCGGTACCGCAGCTCTTGGTCCTGCAGACCCGCCCACTTCTCGGGGGGTGGTGCGAGACTCTTGCTCCCCATGCCCACCGAACTCGCCCACACGGTGACCTCGCCCTTCTGCGTCTTGCCGAGTCGTCCTTCGACCCAGATCACGTCACCAAGGTCAACCTTCTTCGCCACCTTGAACCCGGGCGCCGCCACATCTCTCTTGCTTGCTGCAATTTGCAAACCCACATCTGTGTGATCTCGTACTTGCATCCACACAAGTGAGCCATTGTCGCGATGCAAGATCACACGACCCGCAACTTTCACCACTGGACGATCGTCAATAAACGCCGGCCAGCGCTCCTCGGGGTCGCCACTCTTCTTGGCATCGCGACGTGCGCGATCGGTCTCCTGGAACGCCACATCCGCACCCTCGTCGTACGCCGCGCGCGCCGCGGCAAGCGCCATCAGCCCGTCGACCCGCTCGCCGTACGGCTCGACGCCCAGCTCCGCGATCGCCGACCGATTCGCCCGCCGCTGCGCCTCGAGCGGATGGATCGCCGCACCCTCGGTGTTCGTTTCAGTATCCATCGCTCGATCGTACCGATCGCTGGCATCACCCTTGACCCACACCTGCGTGCGATGGCACGCTTGGTGTCATGAAACCCATCGTGCTGACCGAATCAATCGCGGCCCCGCCGGAACTCGTCTTCGATCGATGTACCGACATCCCATCGACACCGGACTACATCGCAGCCATCGAGACGATCGAAATGCTCACGGACGGGCCGATCGGCGTGGGAAGCCGGTTCCGAGAGACACGCATCATGATGGGCAAGCACGCCTCCGAAGAGATGACCGTCACCGCGATCGACCCGCCCCGCTCCTGGACGCTCGAGGCCCACTCGCACGGCACCCACTATCTCACCACGACCACCTTCACACCCTCCTCGGGCGGCACCCGCCTCGAGATGTCGTTCACAGGCACACCCCAGAGCATGAGCGCCAAGATCCTCGGCGCCTGTCTCGGGTGGATGATGGTCGGATATGTCCGCAAAGCCCTTCAACAAGACCTTGCGGACCTCAAGGCCGCCTGCGAGGCTTCAATAAACTCCTAACACACCACTCATGCGCCCCAAGCCGCCTCGTCGATCACACACCCCCTATTTCGGGCGGAGGACGCCGCAGCAGATGCCGAAGCGGAGGACACCAGGCGAGTCTTCTGACGCCCACCACCCCCAGTACCATCGCGCTCATGACGCACGCCACCAACACTACCACGCTGAAACGCATCGGCGTCCTCACCGGCGGCGGCGACTGCCCGGGTCTGAATGCGGTCATCCGCGCTGTGGTCAAAGCCGCGATCTTCGACCACGAGTGGCAAGTCTTCGGCATCGAGGATGGTTACCTCGGCCTGATCGAGAACCGCATCCGTCAGCTCTCCGCTGACGATGCCTCAGGCATCCTCACCCGCGGCGGCACCATCCTCGGCACCTCCAACAAGGCCAACCCCGCCCGGTACTGCACCGGCGTCGCCGACGACGGCACCCCGATCTTCGAAGACCTCACCGCCACCTGCCTCCGTCACATCAAGGCTCGCGAGCTCGACGCCATCGTCGCCATCGGCGGCGACGGCACCATGTCCGGCGCCGCGAACCTCATTAACCACGGCGTCAACATCATCGGCGTCCCCAAGACTATCGATAACGATCTCGTCGGTACCGAGATCACCTTCGGCTTCCAGACCGCGGTCGACATCGCGACCGACGCCATCGACCGCATCCACACCACCGCCGCCTCGCACCACCGCGTGATGATCGTGGAGGTCATGGGCCGCAACGCCGGGTGGCTCGCGCTGCATGCCGGCGTCGCCGGCGGGGCCGATGTCATCCTGATCCCCGAGATCCCCTACTCCCTCGATGCCATCACGGCCTATATCGAGCGCCGGCGAGCCATCGGTCGCCACCACACGATCGTCTGCGTCTCCGAGGGCGCCGCACCGCTCGGCGGTGAACAGATCGTCTCCAAGCACGACCCGACCTCGCCCGACCCGATCCGCCTCGGCGGCGTCGGAGAGCACCTGGCCGGGCAGCTCGAACGCACCACCGGCCAAGAAACCCGATGCACCATCCTCGGCCACGTTCAGCGGGGCGGCTCGCCCGTCGCGGCCGACCGCATCCTCGCCACCGAGTTCGGCCACCACGCCGTCCGGCTCCTCGCAGCCGGTGAACGCCACCGCCTCGTGGCCCACCGCGAGGGCCGTGTGACCGATGCGCCGATCCTCGCCGCTGCCGACAAGCAACGGACCGTGCCGCCGGACGACCCGCTTCTCGCTGCAGCCCGAGCCGTCGGCACCTGCCTCGGTGACGAACCGCCGACACCCGACGTCCCGGCCCCGCACCACGCACCGGCCGCCGAGGCAACCTGAGCCGCATCCGGACCGCGATCACACCCACGCTGGTACCGTGGTCGCCTCATGTCCACCGCGATCACCATCGAGGCGCTCGCCAAGACCTACCCCCCCGCTGCCGGCCGCCCCGCGACCCACGCGGTCGACCGGGTCTCGCTCACCGTCGAGCCCGGCGAACTTTTCTTCCTGCTCGGCCCCTCCGGATGCGGCAAAACCACGCTACTCCGCATGGTCGCGGGCTTCATCGACCCCACCGGCGGCCGCATCCGCTTCGACGACCGCGACGTCACGCACACGCCCGCCAACCAGCGCGACACGGGCATGGTCTTCCAGTCCTATGCGCTGTGGCCGCACATGACCGTGCGCCAAAACGTTGCCTTCGGCCTCGAGATCCGCAAACTCCCCCGCGCAGAACGGAACGACCGCGTCGACGAGGCCCTCGCCGCGGTCCGCATCACCGAACTGGCCGATCGCAAGCCCACCCAGCTCTCCGGCGGTCAGCAGCAGCGCGTCGCCCTCGCCCGCGCCCTCGTCATCCGCCCCACCGTCCTCCTGCTCGACGAGCCGCTCTCCAACCTCGACGCCAAACTCCGAGCCGACATGCGGACCGAGATCCGCCGCATCTGCAAAGACGCCGGCACCACCGCCCTCTATGTCACGCACGACCAGAAAGAAGCCCTCGCCATCGCCGACCGCATCGCGGTGATGCGCGATGGCCGCCTCGCGCAAGTGGGCACGCCAGAACAGATCTACCGCCGCCCCACCTCCCGATTCGTGGCCAACTTCCTCGGCGAGACCAACTTCATCGATGCCACCGTCCACCACACAAGCAACGGCCAGGCCCACCTGGACTGCCCGGGCGGCCAACTGCACGCGACACTTATTGATGAAAATGATATATCAATTTCAATAAACAGTCGCGCAGTGTGTTGTATCCGGCCCGAAGCACTGCGCATGTCAGAGTCGGTCGACGGGGGGACTGGGCTGGCCGGCACCGTGACCCATTCGGTCTATCTCGGCGAGATCACGATGCACACCATCGAACTCGCCCGGGGCATGATGATCCACGCAGCCGAGCATCATCCTAAGCCCGGCTCACGAGCCGGTCAGCGTGTGCATCTGCGGGTCGAGCCCGATGATGTCACGATCATCGAGGCTCACGCGGGAGAGCCGGTCGTCGCTGGTGTTGCTCCCTGAACGACGTCGCCACTCTGGCCACCGGTGAGCTCGTGCGGCGAGACGGCGGGCAGGGAGACCCGGAAGGTCGCCCCCTCCCCCTCACGTGACTGCACCGCGATCTGCCCGCCGGCATCGGTCACAAGCTGGGCACACACGGAGAGCCCAAGCCCACACCCGTGCTCGGCACCGCCGTCGGCGCGGAAGAACGGCTCGAACACCCGGGCCGAAACCTCGCTCGACATCCCGCACCCGGTGTCCGTGACTTCGATCGTGACCCATGACTCGATGCCGTCGCCGATGTTCCACGTGGAACGCGCCGCCCGGACGCTCAACTCGGTGCCGCGCGATCGCATTGCAGCGCGGGCGTTGACGATCAGGTTCAGCAGGACCTGCTGGAGGGCAGCGGGGGACATCCGCACCCATGACTCGGTCCCGATCGATGAGTGAAGTGTGATCCCATCGCGATCGAGTGGACGCGTGAGACACAGCAACGCGTCGGAGAGCGCCGAACCTACGTGGCAGATCGGCGCGTCCCCCACCACATCGTCACGGATGAACCCCAGCATCGACGCAGCGATCCGAGCCGCCTGCTCCGTCCCCGCCATCGAACGCTCGAGCGCCCGGCGAACCAGCTCCGCATCATCGGGGTACTCCGAGGCCATCTGCGCGTACGAGAGCACCGGCGTCAGGATGTTGTTGAACTCGTGGGCGATCGAGCCCACGAGCGTGCCGAGGGTTGCCAGACGCTGCGCCTGTGCGAGTGCCGCCTCTGCGGACTCCGCCCGTTCGCGCAGCGACGCCACCTCCGACTCGAGCCGCGCTCGTCGCGAACTGGCACCGTCTTGATCCATGACCAATCCTCCACCACATTCATCGGCTCACCTTTGATGAATCGACGCAAGGTTCTGTGCCAGTACCCATCACTCAGTAGGTCCATGCAGACTGCCACGAACACACCGGTCCGCGAACGACGCGTTCCACGTGGAACGCCCGCTCGATCGATCCATGGCGCCACGCTACGATGACTTTGTTGGTGCCACCCCAGCATGCAGTAGTTCGATGTAAAGGACCACTTGATATGGCACGAGCTAATCAGCGTCGACTCGGACGTGGCCTCCAAACCCTCCTTGCCTCACCACCTGATCCAGGGAGTGGCCGTATTGTTGAATCCAATGATTCTTCTTCAGTTATATCTCCACCGGAGAGTGTCTCCGACTCCGGGATCATCGAGGTGGAGATCGATCGAATCGGGCCCAACCCGGATCAGCCGCGCCGGCGCTTCGACGATGAGACCATCCGCGCGCTCGCCGACAGCATCGCGATCCACGGCGTGCTGCAACCGGTCATCGTGCGTCCGAGAAGCGGGGGGGGCACGGAGACGCGGTACGAGCTCATCGCTGGTGAACGGCGGTGGCGTGCTGCGAGACGCGCCGGACTGCTTGTTATACCGAGCATTATCCGAACATTAGATGATCGAAATACCGCCGAGTTGGCGCTGATTGAGAACATCCAACGCGAGGATCTCAACCCCATCGATCGCGCGCAGGCGTTTCAGCATCTCATCGAGCAGTTCGGGCTCACCCAGGCGGAGGTGGCCAGGCGGGTTGGGATCGACCGGTCTTCGGTGGCCAACCTGATTCGTCTCACCGAGCTCGAGGCACCGATTCAAGAGCTGATCGCGGGCGGCACGCTCTCGACGGGGCACGGGAAGGCCCTTCTCACATCACCCGCGGGTGATGCCCGCATCGAGCTGGCCTCGCGAGCCGCCCGCGAATCGTGGAGCGTCCGCGCGCTCGAAAAAGCCGCTCGCGCCTCTCCGACAGCTCGGACACCCCCCCAGCGCAAAGACGCCGAGACGGCCGACCCGGATACAGATGCCCTCGCCGCTCAACTCGGTGAGCATCTCGGCACGCGTGTCAAGATTCACCGCTCCGGAACAGGGGGGCGGATCGAGATCGTGTTCTTTGACCATGATCATTTCGACGCGGTCGCGCAACGAATGAGATTTCATTATGACACCTAGCGTCCACACACTTGACTTGCCGAAGAATAGTTTTGTCCCTACATTTCATTCGAGCACTGCTCGATATGTGTCGGAGGGCTCACGCCGGCATCCGCCGATCACCATGCCTCCACTGGCAGTAACACAGGATTTCTTTCATGACGGCACATGCGTTGAACAACGCCAGCATCGAAGAGCTACAGGTTGAACTCCGTCGTCGCGAACGCCGCGTCACGTCGCTGCAACGCAAACGCGAGAAGCTCCAGGCCCAGATCGATGAGATCGACGCCGAGATCACGGCCTACGGCAACACCGCCAGCGCGGGAGCCGGTCGCCGCCGCCCGCGCAACGACTCGAACCTCGCCGATGCCCTGGCCCAGGTGCTGACCGGCCAAACGCTCTCGGTCACCGAGGCGGCCGATCACGTGCAAAAGGCCGGCTACCGGACCACCAGCCCCAACTTCCGCACCATCGTCAATCAGACGCTTCTGAAGGACAAGCGCTTTAAGCGTGTCTCGCGGGGCAAGTACACCGCCTCGGGTGGTGGACGATCCTCCAAGAAGCGGACACGCAAGTCCCGCGGCTGATCTCGCCACATCACGCGACACGATCACGATCGCGTCGCCAGGTGCATCCGCACAAACATCAGGCACGCGATGAGCGCGATGCCGGCAAGCAGCACGAACACCCACGCGCCGAGCCCGACGGGCTCGGCCGCGAGGGCGATCGGCAGACTGATCCCGCTGTAGAGCACCGCACCTACCATCGGCGCGATCACGCCTCGCACACCGGTCAGCGTGGTGTGGATGCCCATGTACACATTCGCGAGTTCACGCGTCGCGAAGTCGTGGTGGCCCAGGTTCCACGCCAGGATCCCGCCGCCCATCGCGACCCCGCGGATGATCTGTCCCACCATGATGGCACCCTCGCTCCGCAGGAGAAAGCCTGTTGCGGCGAGCCCGATCGCCGCGAAAAAAAGCCAGGAGTGGTACGCGCGGAACTGCACCACATGCACCCCGCCCAGGAGCCGCGCCCACAGCGGGATCGTCAGCACGGGCATGAGCATCGGCACCGCCTGCACCAGTACCAGTGAGGTGAGATACCCCGGATCGAACACGTCCTTGAGCGCCAGGATGAACACCGGCACCGCTGCAAGATTCGAGAACCCCAGTATGAACTGGGCGGTCATGTACTGACGATAGAAACGATCCTCGCGCAGCACGCCGACCATCGCCCGCGGCCCCGCCCCGGTTCCAGCGGCCCGACTGCGAAACTCGCCCGCAAGCTGCGTTGGGCCACCCCGCCACCGGATCCGGGAGAACGTGAACACGCCGAGCCCGCCGAGCACGACCGCCACACCGAAGAGCCATCGGTAGGCCTCTTCTCCGCCGAGTTGCGATCGATCCATCGCCCACCCGATGAGCAGCGCCGTCGCTGACACCGTGATCGCCGCCGCCATGGCCAATCGGCCCGCGATCCGCGCTCGCGCCGCATCCGAGTAGTTCCCCCGCCACAGATCACCCCGCGCGGTCACAAGACCCGCCATCATCAGTCGCGCTACACATGACGCGACCACGAGCACTGCGAGCCCGATCTCATTGAGCGGCGCCATCGCGATCGCGGTCACACACACCAGCACGCCGAGCTGAAACAGATTGCTCGCCCGCACCCGCTCGCGACCGTGCAGCACGGTCGACCAGAAAAAACCCGTGAGATTCGCAGCGGGCGCCGCTGCCACGATCAAACCCACCACCCACGCCGGCGCCTCGAATGCTTTGTTCGCGATCACGCCGAGCACGTTCCCCTCGACACACGCGACCGCCATCGGCACCAGCAGCGCCGACCGGAGTTCCCACCGGAGGTTGCGCCGTGCGATCGCCGTCAGATCGCGCGGCACCGCCATCGACGACACCGCCGCCCCCACTCGGCGCGCGATCACGTTTACCACCGCCACCTCTCATCAATCGAGAAAACGGGTCAAGCCACGCCCGACACGCGCAGCGATCTCAAGACCATATCGGCACCGACCAGGACAGGCCGCCAGCCGCTGACTTAGTATCCAGCGTTGTGCCGCTGCAAGCGCGATGGGCGATCGAGCAGGAGAAACCGCGCGGTGTCCGAACGGAGCATGCGCGCGTTCATATCGTTCACGAGCGTCTCTCGGTTCCGAAACTCTTCGGCCGTCTCGTTGTAGGTCTCGAGTTCCGGCGTCGGCTGACGGCGCCACTGCGCGAGCGTCGAATCGCCGTGGTTGCACCCGCTGAGCACCGGCACCGGTAGCGCGAACAGACCAATGCCCAGTACTACCACACCAAGTCGTTCCCGCCGCATACCGGCCTCCTCAGCTAAGACCTCTTTTTAGCGGGCACTTACCCCCACCGTCAAACGAGTCCTGGCTGCTCGGGGTGCCCGAGATCGGCCACCGCCGCCGGGTCTGGCGGGTGCGTACCATCCCTCAACACCCCCGTGCTGCGTCCGCGCCGCTCGGGACCGATGCACCGGCCTTTTCCGCACCCGAGGGCGCCGGGATCCGCTCGGACCAACGCCAGGCCGCCAACGAGCGGAAGGCGAGACGCCGGGCCACGCCGCCCACCTACATGGATACGGGGCACGGCGCATCCACTCCCACCGGCCGGACGCCGCCGGGGGTGCTTTCTCGATGTGTGCGCGAACGACCGCACCACGCGCTCTACGCTCACCCGTTGCGTTCCGCGCCCGCACGAGACCGCCCCATGCCCACCAAACATGCCGAGCGAGCAGTGGGGGACCCACCCCCGCTCGACCGTGCCCTCGATCCCAAGGTGATCGACGCGATCACCGAGTCGGTCTGCCGCGAGCCGCACCTGTGCCGCGTCGGCGAGACCCGGCTGCCCGACCGTGCTGCGGTCGCGGAGCTGGTAGAACTCATCCGGCGGCTCGTCTTCCCGGGGTTCTTCTCCGACCGCGAACTCCGCCAGGAAGACGTGCCGAGCCATGTCGCCCATCTCGCGGCGCGACTCGCAGCCCATCTGCAGACCGAGATCACCGCGGTCCTCCGATATGCGCACGAACTCGGCCTCGACCTCGTGGAGGGCGCCGACCCCGCCGCCGACGCGGAACTCGCCCGTGACCTTGCGCGCCGATTCCTCGAAGGGCTGCCCGAGATCCGCCGGTTGCTCTCGCTCGATGTGCAGGCCGCCTACGACGGTGATCCCGCTGCGACCCACACCGACGAGACCATCCTCGCCTACCCGGGTGTCGCTGCGATCTTCTCGCACCGCGTCGCGCACGCGCTGTACGCACTCGATGTGCCGCTGCTGCCGCGCATCATTCAAGAGATGGCCCACACCGCGACCGGGATCGACATCCACCCCGGATGCACGATCGGCGAGTCATTCTTCATCGACCACGGCGGCGCTGTGGTGATCGGTGAGACCGCGAAGCTCGGCCACCACGTGCGCATCTACCAGGGTGTCACGCTCGGCGCGAAATCCTTCGATGCCGACGAACGCGGGCGACTGCTCCGCACCGGCAAGCAGCGGCACCCCACCATCGGCAACCGCGTCACGATTTATGCCGGGGCCATCATCCTCGGCGGTGAGACGGTGATCGGCGACGACTGCGTGATCTCCGGTTCGGTCTTCGTGACCGAGTCGGTGCCCGCCGGCCACGTCATCCGAAACCCCAAGCCCGAACTGGTGATGCGCTCCTCAACAAAGGGGAGCGGTGGGGGGGCACCCCAGGACGGCCGCCGATACACCGAAGCCGGCGGATGACACACCCCGCCTCAGAGCCGCGGGCCCGAGCACGCGCGCCAGACACACACCCGCCCACGCCATCAAGCGCACAACCTGGTCACGAGCGCAACCCGCGCACCGTCCGGTGAGCACAAAGACCCGCTACCCAGGTCCGTTTAGAGCATCTTGCATCATTGAGTTCCGTGCCCGGTGGTGGGAGCGTCTCGCTCCCACGAACATTCGCCCACAGGTGTTCATCATCCGGCCGTGGGGGCGGGACCCGCCCCCCGCCCCCACAGGGTACACCAATAAACCAAGGGGGGTAAAAACTCCCCCACGCCCGCCCCCCCC
>JBCDJJ010000044.1:0-28227 GCA_038747915.1 Planctomycetota bacterium
CAGGCGCCGATGACAATGACGGTTGCTTGACTCGTGCCCGCGCCGGGTTCGAGGGAGATGGGAATTGGGGCGGCGTCGTAGGCGGGGCTGTCGAGTGAGACCTCGTACTCGCCGTGGAATCCGCGGAGTTCGACGATGCCGCCTGTGCCGGTGGGGAGTGACTCGTTGGTCGCCCACTCGCTCAGGAGATCGACGTAGCGCTGACCGGCCTCGTTGAGGGTGAAGTCGGTATCGACGATGGCGGCATCGGGGCCGATGCCGTGGTTGCCGGCCCACCATCCCCAGAGGGTGACGCCGTCGACCGCGGGGTGGCTGAAGGCGACGCGGTAGAACTTCTCGAGATCGTCGGCGCGTTCGTTGACGTCGGGTCGGAGGAGGTCGAACTCGGTGAGGCGGATCGGGAGGCCGACGGCGGCGAGGATGTCGAGGCGCTCGCGGATCCACCGGGCGATGATCGGGCGGTTGTTGAAGTGGCACTGCGCGCCGATGCCGTGGACGGGCATGCCCGCGTCGAGGAAGCCCTGGGCCTGGTCGGCGTAGTTCTCGGCTTCGGCGCCGTTGAGGCCGCCGCCGACGACGCTGAAGTCGTTGAGGAAGAGCTTGGCGGAGGGGTCGAGCTGGGCGGCTCGATGGAACATCCAGGGGCGGATGGGGCAGATCGAGCAAGGGATGGGGTCGAGGCGGTCGGTGAGGTAGCTCACGTGCAGCATCTCGTTGTTGACATCCCAGTGGTCGACATCGTCGGCGTAGCGGCCGAGCAGCTCGTCGATGCGTTCCTGGAGTTCGCCGACGACGCGGGCGTCGCTCAGGCCGGGCAGCCAGTCGGGCAGGTTCTTCTCGGCGGCCCAGAAGATGTTGTGGCCGTAGATGTCGAGGTCGTTCGCCTCGCAGAACTGCACGACGGCATCGGGTCGGGACCAGTCGGGCTGATCGCGGTTGCGCTCGGTCTGTCTCCACTTGAAGGCGTTGCGCGGTGTGGCCCACTCGAAGAGCGTGGGGAACATCTCCATGTAGGGCACGTTGTTGGCCTGGAGTTCGGGGGCTTCCAGGGTAGCGCCGAAGGCAAAATGGTGGCGGACCTGCGCGATGTTGAGTGTGCTGTCTCCGACGGTGGCGCCGTTGACATCGACGACGCGGATCTCGAGGTCACGCTTGCGGTGCTGCTCGATGCCGGCGTCGGCGAGCTGGCGCCAGTTGGGATCTTCCTCGTAGACGGTGACCGACCAGTCGTCGAAGGAGAAGGGGTCGGCGGGATCGCCGTCGGCGCCGTCGAAGCGGGTCTGAACGAGGAGGCGGAGGTCCGGCTGGGGGCCTTCGTAGACGAAGGGGAAGATGCCGCGGAGGGTGACCCACTCGCCGGGCTGGCTGGTGCGGCGGGCAGCGGTGAAGCCTTGGGTGGTCTGGCCGTCGTTGGTGCGGATTCTCCCTTGGATGTCGTCGGCTTCGGGGCCGTCGATGCGGCCGGCGCCGGTGACGAGGAGGATGGTGCCCGATGGCAGCGTGGCGGAGAAATCTTGGGCTGGGCCGGAGGTCCAGTTGTTGCGGCTGGTGACGCGGCCGTGGAAGGCGCCCTCGAAGGGGGAGTCGGACACCACGGAGAGTGTGGAGCCGGTTTGGATCCAGGGTGATTGGCCGTTCTCGAAGCCCGGGTTGGTGATGAAGTTCTGGGCGGACCCACCGAAGGCGATGACCGCTGCGGCGATCGTGGGCGTGATGTAGGGCGGAGCGGTGCGCGGCACGGGTGAGTTCCTTTTCATGGTGCCTCGGCGCTCGGGAAGGCGTAGGCGTTGAACAGCGTGAGATCGATGCTGTCGATGATGTTGGATCCGTCGATGTCGGCGGATGGGTCGGCGAGCGCGGCGCGTGTGGCGAGCTCGGCGACGTCGAAGGCGTCGGTGGAGCCGTCGGCGTTGAGATCGGTGGGCTCGGTGTTTTTCAGGGCGAGTGTGGTACGGCCGTCACCGTTGTCGGTGACGGTGAAGACAGCGTCGAAGCTCAGCGCGAGGTCGTTTGCGGTGTGGCCGTCGAGGCGGAGCCGGCCGGCGGTCCAGAGGGACTCGAAATCGGCGGCGCTCAGCCGGGTGATGAGTCGGCCGCGCGATCCCGTCTCGAAGCCGATCCAGTCGTTCGCGGTGTCACCGGCGTCGCCGAAACGGATCGGGTCGGGGTTGGTGAGTGTGAGCACGCCGTCGCCGCGACCGAAGACCACGGTCTTGGCGCCGGGGGTGGCGATGTTGAGCACGCCGAAGGCGAGCACGACCGCCTGGGCGGATCCGCGGTGGATGCGGACCGAACCGTCGCCCTTGGAGAGCCGCAAGAAGTTGTTGCCGACCGAGAGGTCGAGGGTGCCTCCGTCGATGACGAGCGTGCTGCCCTCGTCGATGCGGATGGCGCTGTTCTGATCGCGGAGGGTGCCGCCCTCGAGTCGCCAGACAGTGTTGCTCGTGATGGCGCTGAGCTGGGAGCCGGCGCTGATGAAGTCGAAGATGCCGCGGCGTTGGATGACGCGAGTGGTACTGACAGCGTTGTCGGCGGAGCCGTCGACGAAGAGGAAGGCGGTGGCGCTGGTCTGCTCGCCGGGGATCATGGCGTCGAGCTCGGCGGTGTAGCTGATCCAGTTGGCGGGGGTGTGGAAGTCACCGCCGAGGAAGTTGACACCGTTCTGGCTCGGCGCAGCGCCCGGGCGAGAGTAGCCCTGGCTGACGTAGCTCTGGAGGGTGGCGAGCATGTCGGCGATGTCGGCGGTGTAGGCGGGGTCGTTGATCTTGTTGGACTGCTCGCCGAGGTCGTTGTGGAGGTTGTAGAACTGCTCGGTGACGAGGTCGAGGAAGTCGAGTCCGTCGCCGAAGCGGTCGTTGGTGTCGGCGAAGTCACTCTCGCGTGTGCGGAGTTTGAGGTCGCCGCGGCGCATGAGCAGGCGCTCTTTGAACTTGTAGACGAGGTCGATGGTGCGGGTGGTGCTGGTGTTGGTGAGTGCGGGGAGGATGTTGTCGCTATCGACGGCTTCGGTGGGGTGCAGGTCGTGGCCGACGATGGCGGCGACGGTGGCGAAGAAATCCTGCTGACCGATGAGGGCGTCTGAGACGGCGCCGGCGGGGATGCGGCCGGGCCAGGCGGCGATCATGGGGACGCGTGTGCCGCCTTCCCACGGGGTGCCTTTCTTTCCGCGGAAGGGGGTGACGACGCCATCGCTCGGTTGAGGGGCGCCGCCGACAGCGGGCAGGGCGCGGAGATCGGAGCCGTTGTCGGACGTGAAGATGAAGAGCGTGTTGTCGATGAGTTTCTGACCCGGGGCGCGCGGGTCGTCGGTGGTGTCGAGGAAGTCCAGCAGCAGGCCGACGATCACATCATTCTCTTTGACCATCTTGGCGCGTTCGGTCGGGCCGTTGGTGCCGGGCGTGCCGCGTGAGGGTGGGACGTAGTAGGGGTCCCAGTGGGTGTCTTCCTCGGGGTCGTAGAGCGGGTCGTTTGGTTCGGGGATGCCGTCGTCGTCGTCGTCGGGCCCGAGCATGACGGGGACTGGGCCGCCGGCGACGGTGACATCGGTGGTGAGCGAGACGCCTTCGATCTGGTCGTCGACCACCCAGGGGGTGTGGTTGCTGTGCGAGGCGAAGAAGACGAAGAAGGGGTCGTGACCTCGGCTCGCGAGGTGGGCGTCGAGGTCGGCCTGCATGGAGTCGACGTTGACCTGCTGGATCTTCTCGATGAAGTCAGGGTTGTCGGCGGGCTGCCAGAGGAGGGCATCGGGCGCGTTGATGGGGACGACCTCGCCGGCGGCGTTGAAGGAGAGGTACTGGTGGTCGCGGATCATCGACGAGCCGTTGGCGAAGTTGCCGGGTGTGCCGGTGAAGGTGTCGAAGCCGACCTGGAGCGGGCCTTCGTCCATCAGGCCGGTGCCTTCTTTGTCGCCTTGGACCCCCAGGTGCCACTTGCCGTAGCCGTAGGTGCCGTAGCCGTGGCGCTGGAGCATCGACGGGATGGTGGTGCGATCGCCGGGGAAGTAGGTGCCCTTGACGTCTTGGCCTTCGAAGCCGACCCGCTGTTTGAGCGGGGAGCGGAAGGACAGTGCGCCGCTCAGTATGGAGATGCGGCTCGGCGTGCAGACGGCTGACGAGGAGTGGGCGTCGGTGTAGATGGTGCCGAGCGCAGCGAGCCGCTCGAGTTCGGGCGTGTCGAGTTGGTGCTCGTCGGGATTGCCGGCGAGGGCCTGGTAGACGGACGAATCGCCGACGCCCATGTCATCGACGTAGAAGAGGATGATGTTAGGCGGCACGAGCGTCGAGCCGGCGGTGGCGACGCCCGCAGCTGCTGCGGTTGCGATGGTCGAGAGTGCTCGGCGGGTTCGCGTGGTGGAGAGTTGGTGGAGGGATGGCATGGTTCGTGGTTCGTTGGTTCGCGCACCGTCTGCTGCTGCGTTGACTGGAACGACGCTCGTGTGTGCCCGGGAGGTGAGATGGCGGCCGCGTGATCAGTCGTATTGAGACGGCTCGAAGAGCTGCCACATCTCGCGGATGATCTCCTCGGCCTCTTCGGGATCGCCGTTGCGGCCGGCGGCCTGGACCCAGAGCTGTTCGGCGGTGTAGGAGGCGACCGAGCCGTCGAATGCTGCGGCGTTGGCGGCGCCGTCCGATGAGCCGTGGCGGTAGGCGACGCGGTGCGGCGTGTCGGGATCGACGGTCGATTGATCCTTGAAGCGAGCCTCGCCGTGGATGTCGTAGAGCGCGGGATCGGCGATGTCTTCGCCGTTGTTGCGCTCGAAGCCGGAGCGCCACCCGATGTTGTCAATGAAGTGGATGGTGCGGAAGGGTGTGCGGAGGGTGACGGTGCGGACGGAGGCGTTGGCGAAGCTGTTGAACTCGAAGCCTTGTGTATTCTCGCCGTAGGCGTTGGCGATCTCGGCTCGTTCGCCGGTGGGGTCGGCCTCGGATTTGAAAGCGGCTTCGGCGAGTGGGCAGGCGTAGGCAGCGGGCCAGCTGTCCCACTCGAAGCCGTTGGTATCGGCGCTGTTGCCGTTGTCGAGTTCGGCGTGTGTGCCCATGTTGGCGAGGAAAGCGGGGTTGTTGCGCCAGTACCACCGGCTCTCGCCGTCGTCTCCGTCGACGAGGACCTCGCCGGGCTGGAGTGTCCAGGTGGGGACGTAGTGATCGTCGAAGTCGGTGGCGTAGGTGGCGGAGGCGATGGCCATTTGTCTGAGATTGGACTTGCAGAGCATGTCCTGGGCGGATCGCCGCGCCTGCCCGAGGGCTGGGAGGAGGAGCCCGACGAGGAGCGCGATCACGGCGACGACGACGAGCAACTCGATCAGGGTGAAGCCATGCGGACGTGTTGCTGGAGATCTGTGGGGTGTGTGCGCCATGGGTGTGTCTCGATCGGCGTGAGTGTCGTGGATCACGGTTCGGACTCTCGCTCCGGTGGTGCGGAGACGACTGAAGGATGGCTGGGCGGTGTCTCGATGGCGAGCACTTGCTCGGTGAATCACTCTGGACAGTCTATTTTCAATCGATTGCAAATACAAGCTGATGAAATGTTTTTTCGCGGGTTCGTACGTAACTCTCCGGAGTCTGATGGCTTCTTGGGCTTCTATCGGCGATCTGACGCCTCGATCGCGCTTTCGCTCGTTGAATATGTGTGAAACAGTGGGGCGTCGTGCGGCGATCTGTGCGGGCTCTGTGGAAATATCTGGGGTGATCCTTTGCATCTGATATCGTTTGCAGATAGATTCAACGAGGCAGACATGACGCCCGATGGTGCGTCAGACGTGTTTTCGATGCCGATCCCGGTCCGAGCGAGAGTCTCTTTCGAGCACCATTCAGCGGTTCATTCAGCTGCGAGGTGCGTCTCACCTGAGTAAATCGTTTGACTTACCGATTCCCTTTGTGACGAGGTCTCACGACATGACACGTGCAGTCATCCGCATGCTTGCAGGCACGATCGCCTTCGCTGGCGCCGCTTCCGCGCAAAGCCCGAACATCTATGAAGGGTTCGACATTCCGTTCCAGCAAGACGTTGGCCCTGGTGCCGGCTCATCCGGCTTTGGGTGGCTCGGTGACTGGGCGGTGAGTGTCGATGGTCCCGAAACCACGCCCCCGTTCACCGCGGTCGGCCCCGAGGGGCTCGGGCAATTTGGGTCGTGGGGGCCGGATCAGGACGGCACGGACCCTGAAAACCTCGACTTTGGTGGGTACACCAGCGGGGGGTTTACGACCGGTCGGTCGATTCGGCGCAGCTCAGGTGCTGGCATCGGTGTGATCACCCGTCTGCTCGATCCGGCGGCGCTCTCCGCAGGCCTTGTGGAGGGTGGCGAGCTCTGGTTCAGCGTTCTTGTTGAGGTGCCGGCCACAGTTGCCAACTTCGGGCTGCTGATCGGGGCCGAGGGATTCGAGCCGGCGACGCTTCAGCCTGCGGACACCGGCGATGACCGCGGATTCGGCTTCCAGATCCGTGCGGGTCAGCCTGACCTCATCGCCCGCGGATGGCAGGGTGGGGGGTTCCTCGGCGCGGGTCCGGGTCTGCCGTTGGCGGGCGCGGATGAGCTGCTGGTGATCGTGCGGTATCAGTTCGTCGCGGGTCTCGACACGCTCACGGTGTACACATTGACCGAGAGCGATGTCGGCGCGACCCTCAGCTCGTTGCCCACGTCGGTCTTCGAGGTGGCGATGGATCCAGCGGACTTCGTGGTGGTGTCGGGTTACGACGCGGCCAACACCCGCTTCGATGAGATCCGGATCTCGGCTGTGGGGCCGGGTGGTGATGTGCAGGCTGCATTAGACGATGTGGCACCGGGGATGAACCTCGATTCGGAGACCACGTTCTCCGGCGCGAACGTGTACGAGCCGTTTGACATTGACTTCCAGCAGCCGGTCGGCGGCCCGGATGGGTCGAGCGGCTTTGGGTGGGCCGGCGATTGGTCCTTCGCGAGCGCGGACGGCGGTGTGGCGCCGGAAGGTGCCGGCACGAGCGGCTCGTGGGGCGACGATCAGGATGGCATGGCCCCCGACAACCTTGATTTCAGCGGCTACACCTCGAGCGGTGCGACCGCTGGCCGGTCCATTCGTCGCACCTCCGGCGCGGGCGCGGGTGTCATCACTCGCGTGCTCGATCCGGATGTGCTCGCCTCGGTGAGGAGTGACGACGCGGGCGAGATCTGGCTCAGCGTGTTGCTTGAGACACCGAGCTCCAACGGTGGCTTTGGGTTCTTGCTCGGCGACACGGGGTTCAACCCGGTGACCTCGCAGCCGTTCGACGACGCTGGCACCGGCGAGGATGACCGCGGGTTTGGGTTCCAGATCCAGGGCAACACTGGCGAACTCTTCGCTCGCGGGTGGAAGGGAGACGGTTTCATTGGCGGCGGTGAGCCACGGCTCGTGCCTGGTCGTGGCGCAGAGCTGCTCGTGATCGTTCGGTATCAGCTGAATGCCGGTGGTGAGGACACGCTGACGGTCTACCTGGCGACCGAGAACGACGATGGTCGTGAGCTGAGCCAGCTACCGTCATCTATTTACAACGTGTTCATCAATGCAGACGATCTGCAGCTGATCTCGATCAACGATCCGAGTCAGCATCGCCTGGATGAGATCCGCGTGGCGGTGCTCGCGGATGGGCAGAGCCCGCAGGTCTCGCTCGATGCGGTGGCGCCCGGCATGGGTCTGTCGCTTGGCCTTGCTGACACCGGCATCTACGAGCCCTTTGACATTCCCTTCCAGCAGGCTGTTGGCGGCCCGGATGGGTCGAGCGGCTTTGGGTGGAGTGGGGACTGGGCGGTCACGCTCAGTCCTGACGCCAGCGCCGGTCCGGCTGGCACGGGGGCGAGCGGCTCGTTCGGTCCTGATCAGGACGGCATGGGGGCGGACAACTTTGACTTTGCGGGGTACACGAGCGGCGGATTTACGGATGGGCGGTCGGTCCGTCGCAGCCCCGCTGCGGGCGAGTCGGCGTCGACTCGTGCCTTCGCGTCTGACGCGATCGCGAACGGTCTGGCCGAGGGCGCCGAGATCTGGGGCAGTCTTCTGGTGCAGTACACAGGCTTCAATTCTCAGTTTGGTCTTGGCCTCGGTGCGACCGCGTTTGATCCCGATGCGCGGGTGCCACTTGGTACCGATGCGGACCGGATGTTCGGCTTCGACATCTTTACGAGCGGCGGTGTGAACTCGCTGCGTGCTCGCGGGTGGAAGGGCGGCGGGTTCATCGGTGGTGGTTCGCCGACCATCCCCGTTGCGTTCGGCGAGGAGATGCTAATCGTCTTCCGGATGGAGATCGTTGGCGGGCAGGACACGCTCACGGTGTGGAAGGTCGGTGAGAATGATTCGGGGAGCTTCTTGAGCAGCTTGCCGAACTCGGTGCTGACGGCGGCGATCGACCCGTCGTTGTTCTCGGTGGTCGCCCAGTTTGAGACCGGCAATGCGTTCTGGGACGAGCTGCGGATCGTGAGTGTGCCCGTCGGTGGTGATCCGGAGGCGGCGCTCGACGTGGTGGCGCCCGGCATGGACTTGGATATCGAGCCGCTCCCGGTGCTCTCGTTCACCGATGACGCGGCCGATGTGTACGAGCCGTTCGCCATGCCGACCGGTGTGCCGGTGGACAAACAGGGCTCCGGCAAGGGCTGGGGCGAGATCGGCACGGACGCCTCGACCGCGAGCCGGTGGGTAACGACGACGATCGGTGGGGAGCAGGTTGTGCTGGACGGCGCGAACGACCTGCCGAGTCTCTTTGGGACGCCGGAGCTTGTCTTCAACGGGACGGCCGCCCAGCGCGATGACACGAGCGGTGCGTCGAGCATTACCCGGATGATCGATCCGCTGCTCGCGGACGACTTATTCCAGGAGGGTGGCGAGACGTGGGTGAGTCTCGTGCTCGATCTCAACGAGCGTGACGGTGGGCTGACCAGTTTGGTGTCCGCCAACAACACCGCGGTCGTGTTCGCCAATGCACCGTACGGCCCTGAGGGATTCGGTGATCTGCCGGTGGGCGGTGCGGATACCTTTGGCGACTTCACCGGGTTTGGGTTCCGCGTGACCGGCACGGTCGAGGGGACCGACACGATTATCCGGCCGACGACGTTCTTCGATGGGTGGAAGGAGGGGAGCGACGAGTTCCCGCCGACCGACCCGACCTCCACGGACTGGTTCAGCGGTGACAGCATCCTTGTTGTGATGCGGGCGCAGTGGCAGCGCGTCTCGGACGGCATCCCCGTTGACGGGAACGCCGACGATGTCCCCGATGGCGGCACGACCGACGTGTTCACGCTCTGGCGGCTCATCCCCGGCGAGGGGCTGGGATCGGCGACGACCAACCTCGATACCTTCTCCAACCAGGAGAACATCCAGGGCACGCGGTACTTCGACGAGCAGGATGGGGGGAATGTTGATCCCTCTGAGTTCGAGTTCCCGTTCGGACAGGTGGCGATCCGCAACGAGCAGATCAACATGGTGTCGATCGCTCAGAACCTGACGGCTGCGGTTGATGAGCTCCGCATCTCGTATGTTCGCTTCGGCGAGACGAGCCAGGATGCGCTGGACCGTGTGACACCGGGCTTGGGACTGACGGTGAGCAACACCGCGAACCCGCCCGCGCCGCCGTGCAACGACTTCGATCTTGATGGGGACGGCGACAACGACGGCGACGACCTCGCGATTTTCCTCGCCGGCCCGATGGATCTCAACATGGATGGGGAGACCGACGCATTCGATAACGCGGTGTATCTCGACGAGACCTCCGCGATCGATCCGAACTGCGGCGAGTAAGTCGGCGGGCGGACGTTCATTCTGCTCTCGGTGTAATGCGGCCAGGCCTGTGCCTGGCCGTTTTCGTGGGTGGTTTCGGGCGGTTTGTCTGGTGGTTCGACTGGTACGCCGGGCTGGGCCTGCCTACATTCCCTGCCAATGCCTGGGCGATCTGATACGGAACCTGTGCTGGTTCATGCCTATGGCTCACTCGACCAAGGACGCCTGGTGGTGCGGCTGGTACAGGCCTCCGGCGCAGAGATGAGGACAGCGAGATGAACATGAATTCGTGCATGGCGGCGCCGGCGTGTGGACTCGGTGGGTTGGTTGGTGCTGCTCTTGCGGTCGGAGTCCTGGCCGGCACCGCTGGGGCGCAGCTCGTTGTGACGTCGCTCGCGGACGGTGGCGTCGGGACGCTCCGCGAGGCGATCGCGCAGGCCGAGGCCAGCCCCGGGCTGGACGAGATCCTCTTTGGGGTGAGCGGGGAGATCGTGCTGACGGAGACGCTTCCGATCATCAACGAGGACCTCACGATCGATGCGTCGGGGCGGGTTGTCACGGTGTCTGGCGGCAACGCGGTGCGGGTGTTCATCGTTGATGGTGGTGATGTCATTATGCGTGGGTTCTCGATCGTCGACGGTGCGCCCGAATCGGGGAGCGGCGGGGGGATCGATCACAACGCGGGCACGCTGACCGTTGAGGACATGGTGTTCCGCGGCAATACCACGACGCGTGTTGGAGCCGGGATCGTGAGTTCGAGCGATGCTGAGATGCTCACTGTGCGCCGATGCACGTTTGACGACAACAGTGCCATTCAGAGTGGAGCTTTGCACATCGCAGATACCAATGCGTTGATCGAAGACTCAGTATTTACGAACAATACCGCGTTGTTTCAGTTCTTCTCGGCTGCCGGCCTCGGCGGAGCGACAGCGATCTTCAACAGCAGTGTGCAGATTCGTAACACGGTGTATGACGGCAACAGATCCGAACGCACGGCTGGGACGATCAGCGCATCAAATTCCACTGTCCACCTGACGGATGTCGAGATTCGCGACTCCAGGTCGGAGGACGACGGCGGCGCCTCGCAGTTCGTCGCTGGGGCTGACATCACCTACACGCGGTGTCTGCTTGTTGGGAACTCGTGCGACCGTGGGCCCGGGCTGATGCAGGTGCAGGACATCGGCACGCGTGTCACGATCATTGATTCCATGATCGCGGACAACCGAACCAATGGCGGCGGGGGTGCCATCGCTGTCCCCGCGGGCACGCTCGTTGTTCGCGGTTCCACTTTCTTCGATAACCATGCGCGCGTCGATGGTGGTGCGATCAATGTGAACCGCGTCGGCGGGCGGCTCGAGATGAGCAACACCACAGTCTCGGGTAACACCGCGGAGCGGAGCGGCGGCGGTATCTCCATCGGAGCCGATGCGACAGCGATTATCGATAGCTCGACGATCGCCTTCAACACTGCCCAGAACAGCGGCGGTGGGCTCAATGTCTCGGGGAGTGTCGTGGCGCCGGTTGAGCTCGGCAACACCATCTTCGCGGGGAACACTGCGATCGGAAATCCCGGAGCGCCCGACATCATCGGCAGCCAGATCACATCGCTTGGCTTCAACCTGTACGAGAATCCGGGGCCTGCGGTGACAGTGATGACCGATCTACTCGGCGCCGATGCCGATCTACAGCCGCTCGCCGAGAACGGTGGACCGGCACCCACCCACGGTCTTGGTGAGGCGAGCGAGGCGATTGACGCGGGCTCGACGGCGCTCGAGGTGGATCAGCGTGGTCTGCCGCGGCCGTTCGGCGCGGGGGTGGACATCGGCGCGATCGAGCGCACGGTCATCCCCGATGTCGATCTCGCGGGTCCTGTGGAGACGGTGGATGTGTTTGATGTGGCGGCGTTCTTGGAGATCGTGCGGGGCAACGATGTCGAGGCGGGCGACCTTACGCGCGATGGTGAGGTCACGATCACCGACGTCCGGCTATTCCTGCGGGTTGTTGCCGGGTTGTAGGTGATGCCTCTCGTGTCGGTGGGCGTGGCTGTGACTTTGGTCGCTGGCGGTGGGCGGCGGCTGATCCGGCGTTCGATGTCGCTACGGCGCTCGAGGGGGGCTCGCATCGTCCCGGTGCGTTTGTGGGTCGCGTGGTGGCCTTGGGGGATTGGTAGGGCCGGTTTGCTGCGTGGGGGTGGGCAGAGAACAATGGGATGATGACCTCGCAGAGCACCGAGCGGTTCGTTCTTCCGATTGCCTCGTTTGAGTCGGACTGTGACCGGACCGTGCGCGAGCTGTGCGAGGCGGTCCAGGCGCTGTACAGCGAGATCGAGGCGGATGCGGAGATGCCGCAGGAGGTCTCGCGTCGATTCGGTCTGAACAAGAATCTGACGTGGAAGATCGGGAGGATGCTGTCTGCCGGTGATCCGGTGGAGGCGCTCGCACATGTTCCCGGGCGTGCAGCGATTTCCATTTTGCTGAAGGCTGCGGGCGAGCACACGTCGGATGCTCGTCTGCTCGACCGTGTGCGTGACGCGTCGGAGCGCGTCGATGCGATGGTTCAGAGTCACGTGGGTGACCGGGCGACACTCGATCTGGTGCTGGATGGGCGCGACGTGCTGAGCCGGGAGCGGCTCGAACTCAGCCGGCGGTACCTGTTTCTTGGTGCGAGTGGCGTGTGGGGGGTGCAGGCGCGGACACGAGTGTTCGTCGCGTTGTTGGCGCCGGCCGAGCACGATCCGAGCTTGCTCGACATCACGACCGTGAACGGGTATCACGGTTTGCGGCGGCTTCAGAGCCGGGGAAAGTGGCCGCTGTTTCGGTTGACGAGTTGGGGCAAGTCGATCGAGGGTGCGTCGTCGGCGGTGACACCACTCGATCCGACGCAGGTTCCGGGCGTGCCGCATCTGCTGAGCCGCTTCTCGTCGCAGGAGCTTCCGGCGCTCGAGATTCGGGCCTCGCCCTCTGGCACGGACTATCTGCTGGGGCCGGGCCCGGTCGGGAACTTCGGCTCGGCCGATGTGTTCATGGGGCAGCGGTGGCCGAGCACGTCCAACCGTTTCGCATCGAATCTCGAGCGGACGGGTGAGTTCGGGCCCGGCATCTCGGTGCCGAGCGAGAGTGTGCTCTTTGATTTGTACATGCACGAGTCGCTTGGGTACGCGGATCGATTGGAGACGCTCGTGTACGGCTACCCGCGCCGGCTTGGCGAGCCGACCCCGCTCGAGCTCGACGCGCCGGGCATGCTTCGGTTGCCGGGCGAGCTCACCTCGCTTGATGGGGATCTCGAGGGTATTGAGCCGCCGGCCTTTCCGGCGCATGACGAGCTTGTCGCGTGGTGCTTCGAGCGGCTCGGGTGGGATCGGGGCCACTTCTGTGGGCGCCGGCTGACGATGAAGTATCCACCACTCGGGGCGTCGGTCGGCGTTCGGTTCCCTCTCGAGGATCCGCCTCGGTGAGCGTGGTGTGCAGGCGGTGGGGTGGTATTGTTGACAATCGCGGGGTCACGCTCTGCAGGCCGGCCGTTCCCGCCCTTGAGCGAGCCGACTCCGAGACCCGAAGGAGGCGTGATGCCTGTTTCCCGGATGCCGGACCTATTGCATGGTGTCCGATGCTCGGTTCTTGTGTGCGTTGTTCTGAGTTGCTGCATCGCAGCGGGATGCAGCACGCCGTCGCGTGGCGCCGGTGCTGCGCCGCAGCGTGCTGAAGTGGATGGCGTCGCGGCGTTGTTGACCGGCTCGTTCTCAAGCGGTGCGCAGGCTGCGGCGGATGCGCGGTTCTTCGATATCCGTCTTCGCGCGGCGCCCATCTGGCTGGATCGTGAGGGTGGGCGATGGCTGTACGTCGAGCAGGCGGTGGCGCGGGCGCTGGATCGTCCGTATCGCCAGCGGGTCTATCAGCTGGAGGCGGCGCCGGAGCACGGCGACGGCGCGGTGTGGAGCCACGTGTACACCATGCCGGACGCGGCGCGGTGGGTGGGCGTATGGGCGGATCCGCAGCGTCTGGCACCGGCGCTGTCGTTGCATGAGTTGACGCGTCGGGCAGGGTGCTCGATTCTCTTGATCCCCGACGGCACCGGGCGGTACACGGGCGCGACCCGCGGCACCGGGTGCGCGACGAGCCTGGCGGATGCGGAGTTTGCGACGAGCCATGTGATCCTCGATCCCGCATCGCTCGCGACGTGGGATCGAGGCTGGTTCGCCGATGGAACCCAGGCGTGGGGCTCGGATGTTGGGCCCTACGTCTTCGACCGCATCCAACCGCCGATGTAGACGCACGGAGGCGGGTTCGGTCGGGGCTGGCTCAGCTCGCGCCGAAGGCGGCTGTGATGAAGAGGTCGAGGTCGAGTTGATCGACGTTGGTGTCGTTGTTGAGGTCGGCGGACGGATCCTGGTCGGCGATGAGCTGCTCGAAGATGGCGAGGTCGAAGGCATCGACCTCGCCGTCGAGATTGACATCTTCATCTCGGAAGATGTCGGAGAACTGCAGGTTGTCGACCGAGAAGGTCTCGAACGTGAGCGCATCGGGGTTTCGGAACTCGACCTCCGAGAAGGGGGCGAGCCCGTTCAAGCCGATGAACGTCGGGGGAATGAAGGGGAAGTTTGTACCCTCCACCACCGGGACGATTCCCTCGAGCCTCGTGTTCGTGACGAAGTTGCCGTCGACGTAGATATCCACACCCTCGGTCACCGGGGGCGCGAAGAAGTCGGAGAAGATGAAGGCGAAATCGGTGATCGGGTCATCGAAGCGGAGGATGACGCGGTCGCCGGGGTCGTCGAAGAACGGTGGGCTCACGCCGAGGTCGAGGAAGGGTGTGCCGTCGGAGTTATTGGGGGCATCGCCGCTGCTCAGGAAGCTGTTGGGCAGGGTGCCGCCGGCGGGCTCGAGGGTGAAGAGGCCGAGCGGCGTCTGGGTGTTGGGCGGGAAGATGATTTCTTCGGTCTGGTCGTTGAAGTCCTCGGTGACAACCGGTCCGGAGAGGAAGGCTGTCCAGTCGACCTCGTCGAGCTGGACCAAGATCTGGGCTTGGAGGGCGCCCACGAGTGCTGCGCCTCCTGTGAGCCCGAGCGCGAACCTCTGTGCGTTGGTGAGCATGGTCTGGATCCCTTTGCTGGATCCTCGCGAGCCGCGCATCGCCCGCCGAGGATCGATCGAACTCTGGTTGGCTCTCTCGCGGCACGTGCCGGCGAGCCGGAGCCACCGCCTACAAAGCCGACGATCGGCACGCGATCCGGGGAGGCGCGTGCGAGAGAGAAGCGACGTGCGCCGTCTTCCGACAGCACACGCGTGGACATGCCGAAGGTGTCATGAGCCTTGCTTGGCTCGCGACATCTTCATCAGCGACGCCGACGGCCGGCGCACACACCAGCGAGGCCGGCGAGCCCGAGTGCGCCGGGCGCAGGGACGAGGTAGGTCACATCGAGGATCTCGACCGATTCATTTGCGATGAAGCTGGTTGGGGTCGACATCGTGAAGGTGAGCGAGTCGAAGCCCGACGCGTCCTCAAAGACGACGAAGACGGCGCTGCTGACCTCGGCAGAGGAGAGCACCGACCCGACCGAGATGGGGGGTGCGCCGTCGAAGCTCACGTCGAGGCCGGGTGTGGAGACGCCGAGGAATGACAGGAAGGACGGTCCTGGGCCCTGCAGCGTGATGCCCACAGCCGTCTGCACGGTGGGGAAGAGGAAGGTGAATGAGGTGAGGTCGGTGTCGTCGAGGACAACCTCGACCTGTCCCGCGACGACTCCGGCTGAGATGTCGCCGTCTTCGACATCGAAATCGCCGGGAGCGCCGGGCGTTCCTGTGGAGGTGTAGCCGAGGGCGCCGAATGCTCCTGTCGGCGCAAGCGGGACGCTGCTGCCCACTCCGTCGACCGCGAACGAATCGAAGGTCTCGGTGAACAATCCTGGGTTCGCGGCCTGGAACCCGGCGAGCGAGACGCCGTCCTGGGACGGGGACAGGATGTCCGCCTGGGCGGCGACCATGCTGGCCGAAGACACAACGGCAGCAACGACTGCATGCACACGATTCATGAGTTAACCCCCAGCGGGTACTGAAGCACCCATACGAAACCAGTTGGTGAACACGCGTACGTGCGTGTTTCCTCTACCCGACCGATTGTATCCCTGGGGAAGAATGGTGCAACGCGATTGTCACAATCTATGAAAAATCGACGTTCTTGGGCATTTAAGATAGATTTTGATGGATTAGGGATCTTGGGGGCGTTGGATAGTTTTCAATTTTTTCCCTGGGGATAGTTCATGGTGGTGTATACTGTGGCAGCCGGGTTGTGAGGTCGGTGCTGGATCGACAAGCCCGGTTGGGCTGGGGTTTCGCGGGGCATGTTTGTTTGACGGTGCGCATCGGCCCGTGGGTTCCGCCCTGATGTCGATTGACGTGGTGCGCTGGGTCGCGCCGGAGGTCACGACGGCCATGCAAACGTTCATTCGTCGGACTGGTTTTACGCTGATCGAACTGCTTGTTGTGGTTGCGGTCATCGCGCTGTTGATCGGCCTGCTGGTTCCAGCGATCGCGAACGCGCGTATCGCGGCGCAGCGCGCGGTCACGCAGACCAATCTTCGATCACACGCGCAGACCACCGCGGCGTACTCGGTAGATCACGCTGACTCGCTGCTCAACCCCTTCGACGAGAGCGCCGACCCATCGGCCGGTGAGGGCAGTCGGTGGTACGACATCGTGAGCCCGGTGCATGCCACCAACGGGAGTACTGTTGCGTATTGGTCGTTCGACGACGCGGGTGAGTACCGCAGCGAGTTCTACGCGGCGCATTGGTACAGCCTGATCGCGAACTACATCCACGGCGACAGCTTCTCCGACGACTCGCAGTTCGACCCGGCCGACGCCGGGCCACGCGAACGGTTCGAGGAGCAGTTAAGAGGAGACGACACGGTTTCGCTGCCTTCCGAATCCCGGCCCGGCTTGGACACGATCTGGGACTCGTCCTACTTCTATTCGCCGACGGCGTGGTTCAGCCCAGAGCGGTACGCCCTCAACCAGTTCGACCGGCCCGAGGCGGACTACGACGATCCGGCCGTGGCCCTCGTCGCGCGCAACCGGATCGGGGATGTTCGGTTCCCTTCACTCAAGGTCATGTTCTTCGAGCGATTCGACTTCGGGCAGCGCAGCCGCTCGATGGGCCGGTACCGCAATCGAATCCAGGGGTTCGCGAGCGGTGCGTTTGAGAGCGCTCAGCTGCCACCGAACTTCAACAATCCGCAGGCACGGACGATGGTCTCCTCAGCGGACGGCTCTGCCCGTCGCGCAACGATGCAGGATTTGTACGACGCGTGGGAAGAGGCGCCGGCTTCCGATCCACCGTCCTTCGGTCCGCTGAGCTTTGATCTCTGGCGTCCGGGTGAGCTGTCGCTGGCCACGTACAGCATGCACGAGGACGGGCTCGAGACCAGCTTTGATGGGACCGGGCTTTACGCGGCGTGGTTCTGGTCAACTGCGAACGGCGTGCGGGGGCGCGATCTTCGGTGACGACGGTTTGTGTGGGGCTCTCCTTCTGTCTGCACGCTACCGCTGGGCGTCTCCTGGATGCAGCTGCTGTGCTGAGCCTGTGAGGTCCACCCACACCGGGAAGTGATCGGAGGGGTAGCGGCCGTCGATCTTTCGTCGATCGATGCCGGCGTCGAGGATTGTTGCTGCACCGGCGATCAACACGTGGTCGATCATCCGCGAGCCTCCGTCCGATGTTGTGTCGAACGCGGTGTAGGTGCCGGCCATCTGTTGAGGATGCACGGCTCGGAACGCATTGATGAGGGGGGCGGGACTTTGTGTCGAGTCGATCAGACTGAGATAGGCGGTGTTTGATTCGTCGGCGTTCAGATCGCCGGCGACGACAATCGTGTCGTCCGCACCGGCGTGCGCCGAGATGTGGTGCAGGATCAGCTCGCTCGACCGTTCGCGCGCCACTTGCCCTTGGTGGTCGTAATGCGTGTTGTAGACCAGCAGCGGGGCGGCGGTGGTGAGGTCGACGAATCGGGCCCAGCTTGCGATGCGTGGGAGCGAGCTGTCCCAGCTGATCGAGCCTGGTGTGTCGGGCGTCTCGCTCATCCAGAACACGCCGGCATCTGTGACGAGGAATCGCTCGCGATCGTAGAGCGTGATGCAGCCTTCGCCCGCGAGTCTGCCGTCATCGCGGTGGGTTCCGATCGCGGCGTAGCGGGGGAATGCTGCGAGCAACTCGGCCACTTGAAACGATTCGGCCTCTTGGATCGCAAGGATGTCCGGGGCGAGATCCTTGATCGTCGCGACCACCCGAGCGCGTCGCACTGGCCAGGCATCCAGGCCGTCGTTGGCGGACCCAAAGCGGATGTTGTAGGTCATGACACGTAGCTCACCGGAGGGCGGGCGAGCCTCGCCGGCGGCTGCTTGATCGGTGGGGGCAACCATAGTGAGCACGAGTAGCAGAAGTGTGGCCAGGAGGACGAGCGTGGCGGTGGCGTGACGCATGGGCGCTCCGTGTGAAGGGGATGAGTTCGGGACATGCAAGTGTTTCGCTCGGGGTGATACCGCGTGAGACACGAGGGCGATTGTCGTTACTCACAGCTTTGTAAGGCATGGGATCACGTCGCGCGCGAGACCGCGAGTGCGCTCTCGTGAACGTTCCGCTGAGCTCGAGCCGGATGCAAGTCTCGTCGTTCAGCTAGAGGCATCCGTGCGCGGGATGCCTTTGCGACACTCTCGGCCTTCGGGTGTTCGAGGCCCGCACACGCTGCGGCCTGTTCACCACATCCGCCGGCGAATGCCGTGTCCTGGCTTGGTCGCGACCCTCCGCTCCGGTGGATCCGAAGAGAAGGGCTGGGCCGCGGTCTGTGGGAGTTCGGCGTGTCAAAGCGGGTGACCGGACTCGAACCGGGGACATTCAGCTTGGGAAGCTGGCGTTCTGCCACTGAACTACACCCGCAACCGGCCGGCTGGTCGAGACGCCGGACCGGCCAGCCTCTCCCGATTGCAGCCGGGCACGCGGCTATAGCCCCACTTTGCAGGAAGGACCGCGCAGATTATATCCGGGCTGCAATCTCTAATGATATTTCGTCGGCTGCACTTATTTTTGAATCTGTACCTATCTGGATGCGAGACCTAGGCTTGGCTCGGCCAACCGCCGGGGAGCCCAGCCGGCCAGAGTTCTGAACTCATCATTTCTGGGCTCATGCCATCCTCGTGCGCCCACCCATCCGGAGGAGCTTGATCAAGAATAGTCTCGCGATCTCGCGCAACAACGAGACGGAGAGCTTCGATACATTGATTGGCACACTGCTTTTGAGTAGAAGTACTGATTATGTTACGAAGCGTATGAACGATAGCCGTATCGATACTCTGCTGTTCGTGATGGAGATCCCCGCGCCAGGGCGGCTGATCGCCCGTTGGTTCAAGGGCCGACCTGATGGCTGCTTCGACCGCTTCAAGAGTTCCGTCGTATCCGGTCCTTACCGCGGACACTCCGTAGCGATCATCCGAGGCCGCATCGGCAGCGGAGAGGAGATACCCGGCGGCGTAGCCGACCTGGCCGGCAGGGCCGTTCTTGATCCACGGCTCGTGTACAAAGCTCAACCTCAACCCCGCAAGCCCGAGAGTTTCAGCAGTACGTGGTTGAGTCGATGCATTCTCTGCCAACTGAATTGCATATTGGACAGTATCTAAGTGTTTTTGTGGTATAGCTGGCCAGCAGATTTTCATCAAAGGTTCGACACGCTTGACTGCTCGGCTCGCAAGAGCGACAAGGCCCCACTGTGGTAGCTCCTCCGCATGCAGAACTACTCTTTTGGGCTTTCGTTTACTAAACACATTTATCTCCGCCAGAACATTTGTTTGCGCGTCGGATGATAGTCGATTTGTTCAAGATCGCTGGCACGCTTGCCAGCCGGTGGCCTGCTCTCTCAGAAATGTCCGAGATCAACCGTACCATCGGCTCGGTCAAGGCGACGAGAGGGTCGAGGTGGGCCGCAGACCTGGGGGCATGGGGACATTTCAAGACGTCATGGGTCTACTCGACCTCGCGGAAATCCCTCGGAGAAAATCGTCCTTGCGTGGCTCGCTCGGTTTTGGAGTCGTAGGAGGACTCGCCGGGTGCGACGCAACTCATTCAAGTACAACGGGTTCGGTTCCTTGCGAACTCCCAGACGGTGCAGAATCCGGTGCAGCATTCTCCGGCATCGAGTGGCTGTGTGATGTGTGGGGCTCGCTGCCGGTGGGCACGCGGCATCGGATTCTTGCGATCGCAGCACTGGTGAGCAGCGCGACTACTGAACTCGATGCGTGATCGTGCGGGACGGCGCGCCTCGGCAGCAACACATGTGTCTATGGCGGGATGCAGTGTCGTGCGATCGCACGACGTGTGCGCACAGGCCCTGTCTCTGCGGAAACATCCCTGATTTAAGTACGTGATCTTTGGGATTTCACCTCGGGTGAGTAGAGGCTACGGGTAGAGTCGGTGAAGTGGGTTGTGTGCGTCGCCCGTTTTGCGAGCACCGCCGGCTGAGAGCTGGCTGAGAGAAAGTTCAACTTCATGGCACAATCAATGAAATGTGGGCCGTGCGCATCGTCTTATGTGCATTTTGCGAACGAATTCACCTACTTATGTGGTTCGCGGTCACTCGTGGCAGCCGTCGTGGCCTTGGCGCTCGGCGCGAGTGTGTACGCCCAGTCGGTGCCGGTCGCCAACGACGACAACGTGACGATCTGCGTCGATCAGTCCACGGTGCTCGACGTGCTGGACAACGACGAGGACGCGGATCTTGATCCCCTGTACATCGTGCCCAAGATTCAGCCGCAGTTCGGGACGGTCACGGTGTCGATCGACGGCACGACGATCACGTACAACCCGAACCTGTTCTTCATCGGCGTGGACTCGTTCACGTACTGCGCCGACGACCAGGTCGACGGGCTCAGCGCCGAGGCGACGGTGATGATCGATGTCACCGGTGGGCAGATCTGCGACATCGACGGCACGCCGGGCGACGACACGATCCTGGACGACCCGATGCGGCCGGACACGATCTGCGGCAACGACGGCGACGACATCATCTGGGTGCGCGGGACGGGCGGCGCGATGCCGGACAAGGTGTCGGGCGGCCCCGGCTACGACACGCTGATCATCGACGGGTACGGGCCGAACGATGATGTGGAGCTCGCCCCGCCGTGTGATACCGATCTGCCGGACCTGTACCCCGAGCTCATCGTCATTCCAGAGGGAGAGTTCGAAGACAATGAGCCGGACTACCAAGTCATGGCTGGCGCCGGAGCGATCGTCATCACGGCCGATGCAAGCAATCCGATGCAGGCGAAAGGTCCAAAGCCGTCGAACGGGCTACCGAAGGATACTGACACCTTCAAGGAAGAAGATGACGACGAATATACAGATTCTGGAAGAGATTATGACGGCGTAGCATGTGTGTATGCCTATGACGACTGTGGAGTTGCAATCCCTAATCCAAATCCAGATTGTCCGAGGTATAGAGATGAGCAGCTGAGCGATCCGATCGATCTCTCGACGGGCAATTTTCGCTTGGCGCAGACTGACCTGATGATTCCTGGCATCGGTCAGGATTTCCAGTTCGTTCGCACATACCGATCTCGCATGGGCATCTGGTCGCGGTACTTCCGCCGCTCGGTCGCGGGCGATCAGCCGATCGACGTAATGACCCAGCCGCTCGGCATGAACTGGGACCACAACTGGAACATGCGGGTGTTCAAGCCGGTCGACCCGACCGCCTCGCAGGTCAGCGGGTTCAGCTACATCAAGCTCTTCGCGGGCAACGGCCGCGGCGACAACTTCGTGAAGCACCCCACCGAGGGCTACTACACCTCGCCCGAGTACCACGCGATCATCGACTACGACGCGGCGACCGGCGTCGCGAAGTACATCACCGCCGAGTACACCGAGTACGAGTTCCACTCGACCACGGGGGCGATCAACCCCGGCATGCTCAAGAGCGTGACGGATCGCAACGGCAACACGATGGTCGTGAACTACGTGTCGCCGAGCGACGACCGCATCAGCACGATCGAGACGACTCGGCATGTCGACCTCGACGATGACGGCGTTGAAGACCCCGGCGATTTCTTCCGCGAGATCACGTTCACGTACCACGATGATGCGGCATCGCCGCTGTCGGCGGGCGGGACGGATACCACGAACGCGCACCTGCTGTGGAAGATCTCGGACTGGGCGGGGCGCGAGGTCGAGTACCGCTACGAGGTGAACATCGCCCCGAGCGGGACCTCCGGCGAGGAGTTCTGGGAAGGTGTGAGCTACGTGAAGGACCGCCTGACCGAGGTGCGTCTTCCCGAGATCGAGTCGAGCGCCTCGTTCCCGCTCGACACGGTGCACGAGCGGTTCAACACCACCGCGGCCTCACGGCGGACCTGGACGTTCGGCTACGAGGCCGACGAGTCCGCGACGGCGCTCGAGGACGGTGTGAGCAAGGAGTACTGGGCGTGGTGGTCCGGGCAGCTCACGAGCGTGACCGATCCCAACGGCGATGTGGTGACGCAGAACTTCTACAGCGCGCCGTCGTGGGAGTTCTCGCACAACGACTACCGCGTCGAGAAGCAGGTACACGGCACGGTCGGCACGACCGACACCGCGTACCACTACCAGGTGACCAGGCCGGACGGGACGACCCTGGTCGGCACGGCTTCGGATGTGGCCTCGATCTACGACGGCGATTACATCGTGTGGGTGAACGACCGGCGCGGGTACGTGGTCAAGATGGCCTACGCGGGGTGGGGGTCGGCAGCGGATCCGCGGCGGCTGCTGAGCCGGACCGATTACGATGTGAACGTCGACCCCGATGTGACCGCGCTCTGGTGGCAGCTGACCGGCACGCCGCAGGAGTACGTCACGGCGGTGCAGTACAACGACGATTGGCATGTGACCGAGCTGGACGAGCCGGGGAACGAGACCGTGAGCGTCGAGTACTACCGCGACTCTGTGCCCGGCGCTACCGATCCGCGCCAGTTCGGCAACATCACGAAGGTGACGCGCGAGAACGAGAACGATGCGCTCGACACGATCGAGACGACCTACGAGTACGACTTCGCCTTCGGGAGTGGCGGCTGCTGCGGCTCGAACTACTTCACGGCCGCGGTCGACGATCGAGGATCGCGGACCGAGTACGTCTACGACGACGGGACGTACGGCAGCGCGGGGGACGATGGTCTCGGCAGCGCGGTGCCCGGTGTGGCCACGGGAGACCTGCTCCGGATCAAGCGCGACAAGCCGAGCGGTGGGAGCGACTTCCTCTCGATTGAAACTTTTGAATACAACGCGAGAGGGCTTCGGACGAAGCACACCCATCCTGAGCACGCGACCACCGACTCGACCACGCACAGTCGCGTGGATGAGTTCACATGGGATCTGACCGCTGGCGACAACTCGTACGGCTTCATGACGAGGCGGACGATCGACACGTCGATCGGTGGGGCCAACCTTCACACCGACTACGAGTACGACGTGGTGGGCAACGTGACGAAGATCACCGAGCCGGACGGCCAGTACACCACCCGCGCGTACAACCAGGCGAACCAGGTGGTCATCGAGCGGGCGTTCAACGCGAGCGATCACAAGCTTGCGGAGACACAGTTCTTCTACGATGCCAATGGCAACATGGTCCGCATGGATGTGTGGGATGTGGTGGTCGACGAGGGCACCGGCAACGCCTCGGATGCCGATGGGAACACCTGGATCACCACCCTCTACCAGTACGACGAGCTGGACTACCGCATCCGTTCCGCGCGTGAGATCGGTGGTGTTCTCTCGGTCGTCGGGGCTGGTGTTCCCGAGCTCTCGGGCACGGGCGGCCGGGGGTTCGACCTCAGCACCCTGGATGACGACAAATATGACGCCGACGGCGATGCTGCGAACGGCAACGAGGCGTTCTCGTGGGCGGTGACCGAGTATGTCTACGACGCCAACAAGAACCGCACGGTCGTGAGGCACCCCGAGGCGGTGAACGGGGTTCAGGCCAACAATGTCGACATCACGATCTACGACGAGCGGAACCTGATCGTGCGGCGGTTCGCTGGGCTGTTCGACGGCTTTGTCAACCTCGGGGATGGTTCGCTCACCGCTGCGCCTGCGACCGTTCGGCTCTGGAATGCCGGTCCGTGGATCGAGACCAGCTACACGCGCGACGCCAAGGGGCGTGTCTCCTCGACATCGGCGGTCGATGCGGTCGACTCGCTCACCCGGGATTCGACGGTGGTTTATGACGCCTTCGACCGGGTGGTCAAGGCGACCGACCCGATGGGCAACGAGACCTTCTATCAGTACGACGGGAATCACAACGTCGAGCGTGTCGCGAGGTGCGGCGCTGTCGATGCCGACGATGCGGGCTCGGGGAGCGATACCGTGCGGGTGCTGTCGTACATCAAAGTGGCGTACGACGCGAGGGACCGCGAGATCTCGCGGAGTGTCGCGATCTTCGATTCTGGTTCCTCGGCGCCCGCGTGCTCGTTCGCGGGTGATGGCACCATCGCGGACATCACGCCCACCTCGTGGCAGGTGACGGCGACGGCGTACAACGATGACGACTCGGTCCGGTTCGTTGCGGTGCCGTCGGGTGCGAGCCCGGGGATGCCGAACCCCGCGGTGAGTGCCGCGAGCCAGCCGTCCGGTGTGAGTGCGACGAGCTACTTCTACGACACCGCTGCCCGGATCAAGGAGATTGCCGATGAGCTCGAGAACCGCGTCGAGTATTACTACAACACTGGGTCGAACGTTGGCCTGATCATCCGCACGGATGACGGCGATCTCAACCCGAGCGATGGAGATGAGGAGATTTTCGCGACCGGGTACCTCTACGACGGTCTGGATCGCCGGATCGAGGTGGTCGACGGCGTGTACGACGCGCTGGCCACCTACGCGATCGGGACGCCGACGCTGAGCGGGGCCGATGCGCTGGAGGAGCCGTCTAACTCGACGGTGCACACCTACGACTCCCGCAGCAACCGGATCGGCACGACCGATCCGCGGGGCAGCGTCACCAACTTCGCCTACGACGGCCTTGGCCGTCTTGTTGAGACCGAGGTCGTGGGCTCGCTGAGCGATAGCGGGTCGCTCGGTGGCACGAACCTCGTGACTCAGGTGGTCTACGACACCTCGTCGCGCGTGACGCGCCGGATCGATGACTCCGACAACGCCACGAGGTATTTCTACGACAGCCTCGGCCGCGAGACCGCGATGGTGATGGCCGACAGTTCGTCGCACACGACTCGGTACGACCTCTTCGGAGACCCTGTCGAGCTGACCGACGCCCGGGGTCTGAAACAGGATCTGACCTTCGATGACAACGGCCGGCTCACCCGCCGCGAGATCACCTTCCCGACTTCCCAAGAAGACCTTGCGTTCATCGATCAGACAGGGCCCAGGCTCGAGGTGTTCACCTACGACGGCGCCGGCCGCGTGCTCAGCGCGAACAACTACACGGACCTCGCAGCGACGAGCCCGATCGTCGAGATCACCCGGGCCTACGAGTCTCGCTCGTTGATGACCACCGAGACGTTCACGGTCCTCGGTGCCACGTCCGAGTCCCGGACTGTGACGCACACGTACAACGATGCGGGGGTGGATGCGAGCTGCACGTACCCGAGCACGAGGGTGCTCGACACAGCCCACGACGAGCTGAACCGCCTCTCTGAGATCAAGGACGGCGGGCCGACCGGCGACTCGATCGTGGCCTACACGTACATCGGCCCCGGCCGGGCCACGACCCGGACGGTGAACGGTGGCTCGAACGAACTCGCGACGACGTACCAGTACAGCGGGTACCTCGGCTACAACGCGGTCGGGAACGACAACTACGGTGTCGGCATGGTCCGCGCCATCACGCACACCGGCGCCGCGGCGTTCGAGGTCCGGTGGGACGAGGCGGGCAACAAGGTCGCGCACAACCAGCTCAACGAGGGCGCGGTCCGGCACAAGTCGCGCCGCGACCGCACGTTCGACTACGACACGGCCGACCGGCTGATCGAGAGCGTGTACTCGTACCCCGACACGCTGGCGAGTGATGTGGTGGGGTCGGTGTTTATCGACGGCGGCTCGATGGTGTACGCGCTGGACGGCGTGCACAACCGGAGCACGGTGACGGCGCAGGACCCGGACGGGGCGGGCGGGCTCGGCTCGGCGCCGCCGGCGGTTGGGTTCCGGGCGTTGAGCGACTCGAACGGCCAGCAGTACGGGGACGACTTCGACGGGTCGTACACGCTGAACAAGACGACCGAGCCCGCGTACGACGGCACATCGGTCAATCAGTACGCCGAGTCGCCGCGTCACGGCCAGCTGCGGTACGACGCGAACGGCAACCTGGTCATCCGCGGCGATGCGCCGAGCCCGGCGGACCTCGACGGTGACGGCGACAGCGACGCGGACGACTTCATCGACATGCTCGTGGCGTTCGGCCGCTCGTGCTCGTCTGTGCACTCGCCGCCGCCGGCCGAGCCGGATGGTCAGTGCGAGTGCGTGGCGGGTGATACCGGGAGCTTCGTGAGGCCGGTGCCCTCGGGCGACACGAACTCGAACGGGAAGCCCGACTACGGGTGCCTCGGCATCGACGATCCTGCGACGGTGGACACGCTGCTCGACCGGACGACGGATCTCGATGGTGATGGGTCGCCCGATCTGTACTGCGCGATCAAGGGCGATGTGGACGGTGACTGTGATGCAGACGCGGACGACTTCATCGCGGTGCTTGTGGGGTTCGGGACGCTGATCGACCGGACGACAATGCGGTACGACTGGCGGAACCAGCTGTCGACGGTGACGGGCGAGTCACCCGACGGTGTGGAGCACGAGGCGGTGTACGTGTACGACGCGTTCAACCGTCGGATCCGTTCTGACGAGACGGTGTACGACACGTCGGTGTCGCCGTCGACTTCGACGCGGACGATCACGGAGTTCGTGTACGGCGGCCAGGCGAACTGGCAGTTGATCGCTGAGTA
This sequence comes from Planctomycetota bacterium, assembly GCA_038747915.1. Taxonomy (GTDB): domain Bacteria; phylum Planctomycetota; class Phycisphaerae; order Phycisphaerales; family UBA1924; genus JBCDAP01. Next base: position 26,684 of record JBCDJJ010000044.1, read on the forward strand.
CGATGTGGATGTGTCGACGGATGCGGCGACGCTGTCGGCGGAGTACGTGTACGGGAATTACATCGACGAGGTGGTGGAGATGAAGCGTCATCTCGATGCCACGACGAAGGCTGCGCTGCCGTCCCCGGAGCATTACTACTACGCGCAGGACGACTTGTTCAGTGTGTACGCGATCGTGGACGACTTGGGCGATGTGGTGGAGCGGTACGAGTACGGCGACTACGGGTCGTTGATTGTGCTGAACGCTGAAGGGTACGACATCCGCGATGTGGACACGACGGACATGAGCGGGACGGTGACGATCACGGGCACGCCGGACGGGATGCTGAGCGATGCGGAGGCTGCGGAGCCGATCGTGTCAACGATTGGGAACCGGCACGCGTTCACGGGGCGGGTGTACGACGCGGTGACGGGGTTGATGCAGTACCGGAATCGGTACATGCTGCCGAGTCTTGGAAGGTTCGTGCAGAGGGATCAGCTTGGCACGTGGTACGATACCGGGTCGCGTGGCAATGCAATTCAATACGCGCACGTGTCGCCCCTATTAGGGGTCGATCCGTATGGGCTGGAAACAACCACTATTACAACAACAGATTTTCATCTTTGGGATCACCTCATGATGCCAAGAGGGTATAAACGTGCACAGACAAGAGATGAAGCGCTTGAAGCGCTAGATAGCTGTGAGTGTGATTGCTATACAAAAATAACTATTGATGCACACTCTCAATGTGGAGAGGTCATTCTCCCTGGCGGATACGGTGTGAATCAACGATCTTTTGATAATGAGCTTAAAAATGGACAAGATGCTTCGCTGGATTACCTCGACGAGATCGTAGATAAACTGTGCGAAGGCGGGGAGATAGAGTTCGTGCAATGTGATTCCTTTGGTGGCACCGAGGGCGAGAAATTGATTTCCGATATATATGATCGATATGAAGGTCAGGTGACGATTTCTGGGTGGAAAGGATCCGTGAAGTGGAGTTACGGGAGCCCAGTGCCAGCAGGAGATGACAAGAAGTGTCCGAACAGATCACGGCCGGCTAGGATGCCTGCTATTCCGAAGGGGCCAGTGGATCCAGAGGACAGGCGTGTACCCGGGACAGACGATTATGTTGCTTAGTAAAGTGAAAATAAAAACAAAGATAGTTAAACATTTTATTATTATTGCGGCAACAGTTTTACCTGGATGCAGCGATAATTCAAGTCGCGAAAAATATATGTCAAAACAGGAGATCGGTGCTAGAAATGTACTAAACTACATTATTGATACCATGCACCAATCAGGTGGCCAAATTACTGCACCGGATAATTTTGAACAGCATTTGCACGAAGCGATCGGGCACTCGATAAATAGTAATAGTGTTCAATCAGATCTTCGGCATGTGATATTTGGTGTCGCCGCTGATACAGAACTTCAAGAAAAATTAATTATAGCACTTGTATTAAATTGCGATAAAGAAGTATGTGAAGCCATAGATGATTGCTCTTTCTGGAGAGGGCGCTGGTTTGCTGTCGACGAAGAAGCTGGCTCAGCACTGCCATTC
>JBCDJJ010000045.1:0-28171 GCA_038747915.1 Planctomycetota bacterium
TCGACGTGGACGTTCGTTCGTGGGAGCGGGACGCTCCCACCACCACAACCGACAACACAACGGCGCACGAAGCGCTACGCGACCGACCCCACGGGCGTGAGTTCGTCGCACGCCCGAGTGAGCGACTCGGGCTCGACGAACTCCACTCCCTGCACCTCGATCGCACCGCTCAACCCTCGTGGTGCGAGCACGCGGCGGTACCCGAGCCGCGCCGCCTCGCGCACCCGCTGTTCCATCTGCGCGACCGGCCGGATCTCCCCGCCGAGCCCCACCTCGCCGATCGCTGCGGTCCGTTCCGGTAGCGCCGCGCGCCGGAACGACCCCGCGATCGCGAGCGCCAGCGCCAGGTCCGCGCCCGGCTCGGTCACGCGCACACCCCCCACCGCGCTCGCGAACACATCCTGATCGTGCAGCCGCACGCCCACGTGCTGCTCGAGCACCGCGATCAGCATGGCCAGGCGGTTCGCGTCGAGCCCGCTGGCCCGCCGCTTCACACTGCCTGGGAACCCCGGCGCCGTGAGCGCCTGCACCTCCACCGCCACGCACCGCGACCCCGTCGCCACCGGGCACACCACCGCGCCCGGCCGCGGCGCCCCACCCGCGGCCACACTCGCGGCGTCCGGCGCCTCGCGAAGCCCACCCCCGGTCATCTCGAACAGCCCCACCTCGAGCGTCGACCCGAACCGGTTCTTCACGCTCCGGATCACACGGTGTGCATGATCACGGTCGCCCTCGAAGTACACCACCGCGTCCACCAGGTGCTCGAGCAGCCGCGGTCCGGCGAGCTGCCCTTCTTTCGTGACGTGCCCGACGAGGAGCACCGCCATGCCCGTCGCCTTGGCGAGGTACGTCAACTCCAAGCAGCACCGCCGCAGCTGCGCGACCGAGCCCGGCGACGCATCAAGATCCGCCTTGTAGACCATCTGAATCGAATCGAGCGCCAGCACCTCGGGATGCACCCGGCGCGCCTGCTCCACCACGCGCGCCAGATTCGTATCGGCGAGCACGAACAGCTCCTCCGCCTCCGACGCGCCGAGCCGCGCCGCACGGTGACGCACCTGCGCAGCCGACTCCTCGCTCGTCACGTACAGCGTGCGCACGCCCGCGCCCGCGAGCGCCCCGCTGGCCTGAAGCGTCAGCGTGCTCTTGCCGATCCCCGGATCGCCGCCGAGCAGCACGACCGACCCCGGTACGATCCCACCGCCCAGCACACGGTCCAGCTCGCCGATGCCCGTCGGCGTCCGCAGCGCCTCCGCGCCCGACTCCGCGGCTTCGGTGATCGGCAGCGCCCTCGGCGCGATGTCGCTCCCCATGCCCACACCGTCGGCCCACCCCGCGCCGACCGCCTCGGCGAGCCCGCGGTGCGGGTCGGCGGTGGCCCCGGCCATCGGCTTGACCTCTTCGAGTGCATCCCAGGCACCGCAGGCAGGGCACTTGCCCATCCACCGTGGGTGCGTCGCGCCGCACGCCGAGCAGACATACACCGATTTGGCTTTGGCCATGCCCAAACGATACCCGATCAAATGTCCCGCCGTCGACCCCCGAGCCGTCGTACACTCGGCCCATGAGAACGACCCGTTTCGGCGTCGCCATGGTGATCCTCCTCGCGGTCTCCGCGGCAGCGGGCGCCTCACCGAGCGAGCGCTGGTACCTCATCACCCTCGATGGCGCCCGCGCCGGTCACGCCGTTCAGCGTGACCACACGGACGCCGACGGGCACCTCACGCACGAGAACCGCTTCGCCTTCACCCTCACTCGCCTCGGCCAGACCCTCGAGCTCGCGCTCACCACCTTCGTGACCGAGCACGAGGGTGAGTACGTCTCGATGCGCTTCGTGGAATCGAGCGGCCCCGCGGGCCGCGAGCAAACCCACGATGCCCCACCCGAGCACGCGGACACGACGCTCGAGCTCCTCACGCCGAGCGAGGTCGATGTGTTCGTCGCTGACCACCTCGAACGCGGCCGCGACTCCTGGTCGTACGCCATCTACAACGCTTCGAGCGGGTGGACACCGGTCGAGGTCACCACGCGTGTGCTCGGCGAGACGATCGCCACGATCGGCGGCGCCGAACGTGCGGCGCTCCGCACCGAGTCAACCCTCTCCGTCATGCCGGGCGTTACCACTGAGGAACTGATCGACCCCGCCACCGGCGAGTCACTCCGGTCGACGCTGGCACTCGGCGCCATGGAGTTCGTCGTCGAGCTCACCGACGAGGCGGTGGCGACGAGCGACTTCGAGCCCGCTGAGCTGATGGCCGGCACACTGATCACGCCGCGCACTCCGATCGATCAGCCGCGATGGGCGGAACGGTTGGAGCTGATTGTCTCCACAACCGGCGGCCCGCTGCCCGACCTCCTCAACGAGGGTGTGCAGCGATTCGAGCGGCTCGACGAATCGCGCGCCCGGCTCACGATCGACCTCGACCGTCGCCAGCCCGCTGGTGACGACGCCCGCGAGGCCTTCCTGGGCCGCTCGTCGCTCGTCGACCCGGAGGATCCGGTGATCCAGCAACTCGCGGAGTCCACCCGAGCCGACCTCGACCCGCTCGCCTGGCCCGTCGCGATGACGCACTTCGTGGCCGACCACATCGACGACAAATCGCTCTCCTACGGCTTCGCGTCGGCGTCCGATGCGGCGCGCGCGCGGGCCGGCGACTGCACCGAGCACGCGGCGCTGCTCGTCGCGATGCTCCGGGCGAGCGACATCCCCGCGCGGCTGGTGAGCGGCCTGGTCGACGCGGGCGGCGTGTGGGGCTTTCACATGTGGGCCCAGGCCGCGGTCGACGATGGCGATGGCCGCCTGGTCTGGCGCGACCTCGACCCCGCGATCCCAGCACCGCCGCGGTGGTTCGACGCTGCCCACATCGCCATCAACGTGCTCGAGCAGGATGGCGATGGCGGGGTGAACGAACTCGTGCGCATGGTCGAGCTCATCGGGCGACTCGAGATCGAGCCCGCGCCGTGACCGGCTCGTCGTTGCCCACGCTCCCGGTGCGCGACCCGCGCGGGCACAAGGGCACTTTCGGCACCGTGACCGTGGTCGGCGGGTGCGCCCCACGCCGACACGACCCGACCACCATGCTCGGCGGCCCCTGCCTGAGCGCCATCGCAGCCCTGCGCGCCGGTGCCGGCCTGGCCCGCCTGGCGGTACCGGAACCACTCATGACCGGTGCGCTGACGATCGCGCCGAGCGCAACAGGGCTCGCACTCCCGGTGAACGCCGACGGCGACATCGACGCAACCGGCGCGGCCAGGGCACTCCGCCATCACGCCACCGGCACCGTGATGCTCGCCGGACCGGGACTTGGCACCGGCGACGGTGTGCGACGTCTTCTCCGCTCATTCTTCGAACTCGATGCGTGCGCGCTCGTTCTCGATGCAGATGCCCTCAATGCGCTCGGTGCGATGCCGGATGCGCCCGACCTCGTGCGCACCGCGGCGGTACCCATCGTCTTGACACCGCACATCGGCGAGTTCCGCCGGCTCGCTTCCGCGATCGGCATCACCGGTGAGGCTCGGTCCGGTGCATCCGACCTCGCCCAGCGTTTCGACGCCACCATCGTGCTCAAGTCGAGCACCACCGTCATCGCCTCACCGAGCACCACACACACCGTCGATGCCCCCAACCCCGTGCTCGCGACCGGTGGCTCGGGTGATGTCCTCGCCGGCGTGATCGCGGGGTTGCTCGCGCAGCATGGCACCGACACACCGGTACACGATCTCGCCCACGCTGGTGTGGTCGCCCACGCCGCCGCAGCCGACGCCTGGTGCGCCGAGCACCAGGCCGACGGCGGCCTGCTCGCCATGGAACTCGCCGATCGCCTCCCGCCCGCTATCGCGGCGCTCCGGCGGTCGAGCTGACCGCTCACCCCGTCCCAAAGAGCCGGTCGCCCGCGTCCCCAAGGCCCGGCAGGATGAACCCGACGTCGTTGAGCCCATCGTCGAGCGCCGCGGCGTAGATCGTCACCTCCGGGTGATCCTCCGCGAGCACGCGCACCCCCTCCGGCACCGCCACCAGGCACAGCATCCGCAGATCGGTCGCCCCGGCCTCGCGCAGCATCGTCAATGCCTTCGAGGCCGACCCGCCGGTCGCCAGCATCGGGTCCACCAGCACCACCGGCCCCGCATCCAGGTTCGCCGGCAGCTTCGAGAGGTACTGCACCGGCTGAAGCGTCCGCTCGTCCCGGAACAGCCCGATGTGCCCCACACGGGCCTCGGGCATCAGCTCCAGCACGCCGTCGGTCATCCCGAGCCCGGCCCGCAGCACCGGCACCAGTGTGATCTGTGCCCGGATCCGCACCCCCTCGCACTCCTGCATCGGCGTCCGCACACGGCACGGCTCCGCGGGGAACGTGCGCGTGAGCTCGAACGTCATCAGGCCCGCGATCTGCCCCATCAGGGCCCGGAACCGTCGGAACCCGGTCGATTCGTCGCGGAGCACGGTGATCTTGTGCTGAATCAGCGGGTGATCAAAGACGATGAGGTTCGGGTAGTCGGCGTGAGGAGGCATCGGGTGCGAGGGTACCGCAGGAGCACCACCGGCAACCCGTGAACACAGGGCGACGTGGAGACAGCCGCAACGCGGTTTTCTCCACGTGAGCTGGCTCAACCCGTGGAGAAGCCACGTGCGCACTATTTTCACGACACCGTTCTCAAACCGAACGCCACGCCCGACCTCCCGCATCGGTTGCCGGTGGGGGGCGGGGCGGCTACGTTTCTGGTCGCTGAGGGCCGGTGGAGCCGGCCCGCGGTGGGTTCGACAACTGAACACGCTTGGGGCCGTAGCTCAGCTGGGAGAGCGCTTGCATGGCATGCAAGAGGTCGTCGGTTCGATCCCGATCGGCTCCACTTCGAGACGCGGCGACGCCTCGACGTTCCTCACGCCACGAGCGAGCGAACGTCTCCCAAAGAAGTCCGAGGCACGCGCGTTGGTGGCACTGAAGTCCTTCACGCCATCGAACACATCTGTGACGCTCACGTGATTGGTGGTGTTGACCAACGGTGTCTCGCGCACCGACGCGGTGCAGAGCGTCGCGTGCTGAGATGCATGTTCAGCAGGCACATGCACTTGGAAGACGATCCCGGCCCGACCGTTCGCACGGCGGAACTCCGACTCCGTATTAGTTGACCCGGCCAACGTGCTCCGGCTCAACCTCGAGATGCACGCGTGATCACACGCGATCCAGATCACCACATCTGGTGATTCTCCTGTTCTCACTGACAAGTGCAGAGGGACAAGCCGCGGCTGAGCATTAGAAATGCCATACACATTCATTGCAGGCTATTTGTATGTAGTGTTTCGGTGGCAACAGACCGCCAGCAGCATCCTTTGAACGACGGCCGCGCATCGGCATACGCGAGAGGAGAAGTGGCATGTTCACCGTTTCGAGTTCATGGGCTGTACGTTGTATGACCGCGATCGGTCTTGGCATGTGCGCACTCGTGTGCTTGGGCTCGTGCGCCGAACGAGAACGCGTGTTTCTGAGCAAGCCGGAGGTCCACACCCGAGAACGACTCGTGGCGGAGCGAGCACGCGAGCACAACTGGCTCACGAACCAGCTCGACAAAGCCGACTCCATCACGACGACGTTTCAAGGCCTGAGCGACTACCGAGAGTACGTCGGCTTCTACAACAGCTTGGCCGTCTCGGCGAACCCGGCCCAGGGGAATCTCGACCAGCTCACCAACGAAGCCCGCGAGGCACAGCTCCGAGGTCAGCTCTGGGATGCCCGTGCGTACGAGTTGGAGCGGCAGAGAGCGTACGAGCGCGAGCTGAGCGAGGGTAGCCCGCCCGGTACCAGGGCGGATCTATCTTCAGCGAACGGCATCTCGTCTCAGACCGCAGAGAATCAGACCGACCCGGCCGGTGCGATCGCCGGGCCACTCGGGACGCGATCCACCGACTTCGGGCTTCCCGATCCGGCCGGCATCCAGAGCACACGGGCCAAGGCACGCCAGAACGAACTCTTCCGAGATCAGGTCGCCTTCCGCGACGAGGTCAACGCCGCGATCCGGTTCAACCAGCTCGACGACAGCCACGACTCGGCCGGCAACTCGCTGTACGAGCTGACGATGACCATCTCCCTCGCACCAGACGACGAGGAAGACCGGTACGCCAGAGTTGCGGTCGATGTCGTGCCGACGGCGCTGCCCGACCGAGCTTCAGCACTGGCAGGGCTGTTCAGGAACTGGGTGGACTCGCTGCAGTCGCGTCTGATTTCAGATGTCGTCGACCTGCAGTCGCGGCTGGACGCGCGATACGAAACCACCTCCGGCGGCGTCGCCCGTCGCTCTACCAGCGACCGCGACCCATCGGCCCGGCTCACGAGATCGCAGGAACAGTTCCTGCTCGCGTTCATCAACGGAGGCGGCCGAGCGACGCTCGCACGTGTCCAGTCCATGCAGGAACTGCTGTGGGGAGATGCCTCGTCTCCGGGGAATGAAGAGAAAGGTATCTTACTTGCTCAGCCTCCAGCAGCTGGTCTCTTGCCTGCCCGACGCCTGACACGTGATGCGGCGTTGGAGCTCCTCACGAGTGGTGTGAGATATGGCTCAGCACCGGTAGGTGCAACCCGGGAAAAGTTCTTCAAGGAATCATTCTTCGTTGGTCCATCGCCTCCCGTTGGTCCATCGCCTTCCGTTGGCCCATCGCCTTCCGTTGGTCCATCGCCTTCCGTTGGTCCATCGCCTGGATCCTCACCGGGTGGCGACAGTGTCACACCGGCCGCGGTCGGCGTCTTGAAGAAACTACTGAAGTCTCTCGAGACATCACAGCTCACGCATACTGATGCCTTCAACCCAGCAGATCCCCTCAGCAGGTACAAATTGGAGGACCTGCACGCCGCGATCGCCTGGGCTACTTGGTCAACATATTATTTCTCACTTCATAATATTGTCGGGATTACTCTCCCGAAGACAGATACATCAACCGGTAGGTTTGCCGGTGGCCTGAGCGTTGTCGAGCGCCGCTCCGTCACGGACGATGGGTCGAGCACCGTGGCAGCGTTGGACGAGCGCGGTGCTCCGATCGCGTGGACAAGCACCTTTGATGCTCTTAACGAAGAGGATGTGAATTCCGTTCTGGCTACCCCAGTGATTCGCCGATCAGAACTCCTCCAAGAACTCTTTGGTACCTCCGGTCACAATTTCCCTGTCGATGAGTCAGGCTTCGTCGTGTTCGCGAAGAGACTTCATCGAGCCGAGATGCGGACCTACGTACCCTCCGTTGACCCCACGGAACAGGCCCAAACGATCTCGGAGGTCGCGGCCCGCGAAACATTCCTCAATCTCGTCCTCGCGGTGAACGCCCTGCTGCCCGGCTCCGGTGTGAACGCCAACAACCAGACCCAGCTCGTGAGGCGTGCGCAGACGCTGCTCCACGGGATTCGCCGCCAAGCTTTGCTCATCGGGTACGGAGACGGCGAGCGGTCCTTCGGGTGGTTCGTCGGCCCCGAGTACTCCATCCGCGACGGCGAGGCCGAGTTCCTGCATCGGGCCACGAGCCACAACGTCGCGGCGCGGCTCGTGGTCCCGGGGTGGCGCAACACACTTCGTTTACGAGCGTCGCACACCTGGCTCTCGAACGATGAATACGGCGCTAGTTCCCCGCATCGTCCGCTGTGGGATGATCGCACCGTCACGCTCAATTTACCGCTGTACAACGACGCCTCCTCCTTCATCACAGAGGTCCTCCTCGCGCACAGCCTCGACGAGACAACGGTCTTCTCCGCACGGTCGCGGCCACGGATCGCCAGTGCTCACGGCACGATCCAGACCATGCTCGATAGTGATGCGGGCGCCTCCACGCCGCAGGACCTGCTCATCCTGGGTGATGACCTCTGGCGAAGCCCGCAGGTGTTCCTCGGCGGGGATCGGGCGACATCGGTCGAAGTGCTCTCGAGCATGAACGGGCTGCGCGCCCGTTGGGATCGTCTCCGACCGCGGACGTCGGACACGCTCACCGTCGTCACCACGTACGGCGAGGACTCCATCGGGGTACCGAATGACACGGATGTCCGGCTGCTGCCCCCGGTCGACCGTTCGCGACCAGCGACTCGGTCAGCGCAGCAACCCCAGGAGTTGCTCCCGCGGCCATTCGTCGACGAAACGCCACCGGTGGATGGGCTCGTGATCAATATTCCTCGCCCACAGACGTACAGCGAGATCGAACTCAGGACGCGCCGGGCGGATGATCCGACCGCGGCGTGGGCTCAATCCTCTGCGACGCCACGCTGGATCAATAATGGCGCCGCCGTTCGTTTCGATATCGGGACCCGACCCACGAACGCAGGCACAGCGCTTCATCAGGCGCAGGTGTGGCTGACACGTCGACCGGGAGACGCCGCGGTGCCCCTGTTCGACCCGCCCGCCGAGTTTGCGTGGCTGAGAACAAGCGACGAGCGCAGACTCAAGCTTTATGAGAGCAGCGTCAACTACGACCGTGCTGGATCAACGAGCGATTCCCTGTCGTTTTCATTCCATGACGGTATCGACACGATGGATGCGCTCGAACGGATCTACCCCGGTCTCAAAGTCGCTCTGGAGCGTGAGCAACTCTTCGCCACTGTGCAACATGAAGGCAACGCACAGCGGTTGGATCTCGCTGTGAATCCATCGAACGGCCGCCTGGTTGTTACCAGCGACGTTCTCAACACCCCAGGGATCCGCAGCGCACTGACATCGGGATCATTGGCAGATAAAGATGTGCAGGTCTCTGTCTCGTTCGAACTCGCCGGCGGCGGGCATACCGAGCTTCCTCTCATCAAGCAGCAACCGGGTGTTCCTCCGACACTCCGGTTCACCCGAGAGGCGCCGCACGAGCTGCCGCGGTTCGTGTTGGACCAGCCCGGTGCGAGCACCTTGGTGATGTCCAAGAACGACCCTTCGGTGCTGGTGCAGCCCGTGAGCTTCTCTCTGACCATGCCCGGGGATCCACATGCCGATGGCATCGTCGAGGAAAAGGGACGACTGCTGTGGAACGCCGCAGCGGCCACACGGATCGCGAGTGTCGTTCTTGACCGTGGGGATGACCGCGAGCGCGTCCTCGTCCCCGCCACACTATCCCGCAGCGCATCCGATTTTCGTGTCAGCGTTCGAATCGACGGAGTCGCTCGTGAGGCGGACCGGGCCGAGCTCATCCGATGGACAGCAGGCGGGACCCCACCGACCGCTCGATCAATCATCGTCGCTGGACCCGGGGAGCTACCGATCACGCCGGTGACGGTCAGTGCTTCCGAAGAACAATGAGCGAGTGCTGGCACTACTGACGGGCGGTATGTTTCGGTCATCGATGTCACGGCGCGAGCCACACACTGATGTACCGATCACCAATCGGAGAGGGGTCATCATTCAGGGTCGTTAGCGGGGTGACGGGCTTCGCCGCCATCATCGTCGCTCGCTTGGATCGTTCCGCTGCCGATCGTCGCCGACCGCGCGCCATCACTCACGCTCGACGCTCACCCACCGCCTCCGTCACCGCGCCCGAGCGCCCATCACCCTCACCGAGCGCCGCACCCGCTGCGGTCCCCGCCACGAACCCGCTCGCCCACGCCCACTGGAAGTTGAATCCCCCGATCCGTCCGTCCACATCGAGAATCTCGCCGCACAGGTGCATCCCCGGGCACGCGCGCGACGCCATGCTCGACACCGCCACCTCGTCGAGCGGCACACCGCCCGCTGTGGTCTCGGCGTGCGTGAACCCGCGATCACCCACCACGTCGAGGTGCATCTCGTAGATCGCGCTCACCAGGGCGCGACGCCCCTCGCGCGTGAGCGAGGCGCCCGCCACACCCGCGTCCACCCCGGCCTCCTCGCACAGCGCGAGCGCCAGCCGGTTCGGTACGTGATCGCGCACCCACCGCCCCACTGTCCGCCGGCCAAGGTGCTGCAGCTCGCGGTCGGCAATGTCGCGATCCAGCTCCGGCACCCAGCACGCCACCAGGTGCGCCCTCGGATCGTGCGCCCGCGCCGCGGCCAGGTACCGGCTCATGTCCATCGGCGCCGGGCCCGAGATCCCGAAGTGCGTACACAGCGTCGGCCCGGTGAACGACTGCAACCGCTTGCCCGTCCCCGACCGCAGCTCGATCCGCGCCGGCGCCGCCACGCCCGACAGGCCCCGCACCATCGCGCCGTCTCCAAGCTTGAGCGGCACCAACGCGGGGAACACCCGCTCGGTGATGGTGTGGCCGAGCGCGCGCGCAAACTCGTACCCCGCGCCGTCCGACCCCGACCGCGGCAGCGCCTTCCCCCCGGTCGCGAGGATCACCCGATCCGCGGTGATCGCCCCCCACGCCCCCTCGACGCGGAACGCCCCGCCGGACCCCGCGCTCTCTCCATCACACCGAACAATCCGCTCCACCCGCGCCGGGTGCCGGATCTCCACGCCCGCGTCGTCCGCAGCCCGCAGCAGCGCGTCCAGCACGGTCTGCGCCCGGTCCGTCGTCGGGAAGAGCTTGCCCGTCTCCTCCCGCTTGAACTCCACACCGAGCTCACCGAAAAACTCGACCACCCGCGGCACATCGAACCGCCGCAGCACCTTCTTGATCGCGCTCCGCGACCCACCCGCGTACGCATCCGCCGTCACCGCGTGATGCGTGACATTGCACCGCCCACCACCAGCGACCAGAATCTTCGCCCCGATCTTCTTCGCCCCGTCGAGCGCCACGATGCGCACGGGCCCCGCACCAACCCGACGCGCCTCACGCCCCGCCCAGATCGTCGCCATCAGCCCCGCAGCACCGGCCCCGACGACGGCGAGACTAACTCGCACACCGGCCGCCGATCATTGAAGAGATGTCACCTCCCACACCATGACACGCACAGATCATATCAAACGACCTCTAGCCATCGAAATCCGAATGTCTATGGAACGCATCTTCGACTGCAAAACCGATTATCTTGAATAATCCCGGATCACTTATGCCAGTCTTACTTTGTATAGATCTTGAAGCTTTTATTATTAGTTTAGAAGTATTTTCGTTATCAACTATGAATCTTATTCTTTTTCTCTTTCTTGTTTTCTCCTGTAGATCAATTTTTAATGCTTTGTCTTTGATTTTTTCCATACTATCGAGAGACGATAGTATGACGTCTCCTACAGCCTCCGGTACCATTGAGTCCAACCACAATTGAATGCGCTCATATTCATACGTCGGCACTGTTGCATTTATCGTAGATGTGGAAGATCGCGATGCCGCCGAAGCCTCCCTGGTTTCCACAAGAAAGTTGTCGATCTGACGTCTTATTCTGCCACTTGCCAACCACTCCTGAGCGGCCTTTTCGTGAAGCAACTGGCGAATGAACGGAAGCCGCTCAATCGCAAGGATTGTTCGCTCACGAGTACCCGCAGGATCGAATATTGATACTGCTTCTTCGCCATCCTGAAGGAGTAAATTTTTTAGACGTTCAACCGGGTGTTCCTTAAGCGCCTCACATATTTCCTCGCTTTCCGACAAATATCTATAGCACCGATCGGATAGCGTAGATCTCAGAATCCGGGAGACTGCACAACTACGTATAAATTGCTTTGTGGCGATCACTGTCTCGCCCTCTGCACGATCCTTAGCGATATCGTAGAGACGATGATCAACTAGCAGATTATTAATTAGCCTGATGAGTCCGCGCGGGGAGGCCTCGGACCCAATCCGCAGCAGCGTCGCACATCCAACGAGCGTCTCGGTGACCTCCTCGCTCGCGTGCTGAAGCTTCGATTCGATAATTCGCTTGATGAACGCCTCGAACCGTTGCTCGTGTGATGGCAGATACAGCGGCAGCTGAATGATCTTGTCAAGGTATCGCTCGCTCTCGGCATGATCCGGCAGATTGTACTCGTGCGCGTACCGTGCTCTCACGTGCTCGTTGATCACCCGGTGCGCCACACCGAACACGTAAATAAACCCCGGGCACGAGACCGCCAGCTTGATGTTGTCGAGCAATGTGAGCGACGTTTTCGGCGAGCACCGGTCCAGGTCGTCGATGAACACCACGATCTTGGGCACCTGGTCGCCCAGCTCGTTCATGAGCGTGAACGCGTTGAAGTACACGCTCTGGGCCGCGACGGGGTCGATCGGGTGCTCTCGCTCTCGGTCGTTCAGCTCCTCCTCGCGGTCGAGCATCTCCTTCATCACCGCCCCGAACTCCACCTCGGCGAACCCCGGCACCGCGATCTTCGCGCGTGCCGAGAGCCCGTACAGCATCGCCCGCAGGGCGTGGCTCGCCCGCTTCAGGCGTGAGACCGGCTCGCTCTTGGGCTTGAGCTTCGTGCTGAGCCGGTGCCGCTGGGTCTCGACGGCCGCGAAGATCGTGGCGACCAGCGGGATCACCGGGTGATCCTCCCGCTCGTACTGCCACGCGTTGAACCACACGGTCACCACACCCGAGTCCGGGTGGTGCTCGGCGTGCTGGTCGAGCTGCTGCTTGGCCAGCCGCATCACGCTCGTCTTGCCGTGCCCCCAGTCGCCGTAGACGCCAATCGAGAACGGCCCGCGTGTGCCCAGCGCCACGCTCGCGACCACCTCCGCGAAGTCGGATGCCCCGAGATCGTCCTCCGAGAGCCTGCCCGACGGCTCGTCCTCGAGCAGCTGAAGTGGCTTCAGCTCGTGCTCGGCGTCGGGCTGCTCCTGCTCAAGCAGATCGGTGATCGCCGACTCAGAGTCCGTCGCACTCGTTTCTTTCTTCGCCACCGGCGCCCTCCCACTTGCATCGTTGCCCGAGATCAGGGCGATACCACACAGTAGGGTCCGGCTCAAGAGGCAATGCCGAGGGGCGGACTTGAACCGCCGACCTGAGGGTTATGAATCCTCCGCTCTAACCAGCTGAGCTACCTCGGCAAGAGCATCGAGTATAGCCCCCACACCTGCCCCCCAGACCACCTCGGGCCCCCTCACGGGCGGTGCTCACTCCTCGCACACACCGCCGAAGGCCACGACCATCGCGATGAAATCGTCGTCGTCGACCGTGCCGTCGCCATCCAGGTCGCCGGCACCCGCGTCCGCGGGCAGGCCGAAGTTCACCAGCACCGCGACGAAGTCGGCCGAATCGACCACCCCGTTGCCGTTCAGGTCGGCCCGGCACGCCAGCGGGGGCTGCTCCACGAGAAACACCGCGTTCGCTGCGGCATCGAACACACCACCCTGGTCGAGCAGCGGCGCGCCGCCGATCACCGTCCGCCGGCCGGTGCCCGTGAGCGAGCCATCGAGATCGACGTACGTGCTGTCCAGCTCGTCCGGGTCGGCGCCGTGGTACACCGGCATGGTGTTCACGAGGGTGATGCCCTCGAGCGTCATCCCCGAGCCCGCGGGAAGCGGGTCGCTCCAGAGCGACACCGCTGCCGGCTCGACATTCATGAATGTGACATTCGAGAGGTTCGCGTGGTTGCCGTAGCCTGTGGGCTGCACATGAATCCCGCCCGCCGGGTTCTTACGATTGCCCAGCAACTGGGGGGCACGGCCCAGCGTGTTGTCCGACCGCTGATTGAACACCACATCCTCGAGAGTCGAGCGGAACGCGATGAGCCCGCCCGACGAGTCGGTCAGGATCGCATCGCGGAGAGTGTGCCGATCGTCCTCGATCCACACCCCGAGCACGCTGTTCTGATAGGTCTGAAAGTCTTCGAACACCGCATCGAACGACGCGTTGTAGTCCCCTACCATGAGCCCGTGCCCGCGCGTCTTGGGCCCGTACGTCGGGATGCCGCCGCCCGCGACGCCCGCGCGGTAGTTCGAGTGCGACACGTTCCCCGTGAACACCACCGTCTCGGTCTGCGACTGCTCACGCTGAATCAGCCGCGACATGTCGTAGCTCATCACCTGCGAGTCGATGAAGAACCCGATGCCCTCGACCGTCCCTGCGGAGTGGTTGTTGATGAGCGGGTTGAACGGGTTCCGCCCCCAGAAGCCCGCGGGACGGTGCTCGGCCTGGTTCGACTCGGTGTGGTCGTCGCGCGGGAACGCGAACTCGGAGCCCGTCGTCACGCCATCGCCGGAGCGGCTCTTCCGCTTGACCAGCATCGCCAGGTTGCCGCGGAACACGTTGCCCTTCTCGATGCCGTCCTCCGAGAAGATGTACGCCGTATCCCAGACATCCGCGACCACGTTCCGCTCGACGCGCACATCGTTCACGCCATGCACCACGATGCCCCGCTGCCCGCTCGAGTGGATCGAGCAGTTCTCGATCGCATCGCCCGCCCGGCTTGGCGCCTCGACCTGCCACCCGCGGTTTCCGTACTGCACATCGAGCGACTCGTCGCGGTGCCAATGGATCGGGTACCGGCCCGGCCGCGCGATCTGCCCGCCGCCCACCAGCTCGACGCCGCTCAAGGTGATCGGGCCCGACGTCGGCATGAACATCGCATGGAACCCGAGCTTGTCGAGCGGCTCACCCGTCGGCTTGACCTCATTCTCGGGGTTCACGATGCGGATGTTCCGCGAGAGCAGGCCCACCTCCGCGCGCATGTCGATGTCCTTGCCGGCGTAGGTGAACACGCGCCCGAGGTGCGTGTACGCAAGCGGCGGCTCCACGCCGATCGTGCGGCCGTCCGCTGACACCGAGGTCACCGTGAGCCGCTCCATCTCCCGCGCATCCTCGCCCGAGGGCGCCAGCGCGATCGCATCACCCACGGACCACCCGCTCGGCTCGATGAGCGTCAACTCGGTCGCGCCCGGCACCGCGTCCGCGGCGAGCTGCGTCCACGAGACGATCCCCGCCGTCTCCCCGTGCAGTTCGAGCGACCCGCCGTTCATCACGCCAAGCACACGGTAGCCCATCATCGGCTGATCCTCGGGTGCCCCGATGGGCTCGGTCAGCACGATGGTCAGCTCGCCCTCGAACGGGTCCTGCACCGACCCCGCACGGATCGCGCCCTGTGATCCCATCACCATGATCCGCGACGCCTCGAACCGCACATCGATCGCGTCGTCGAAGATCAACTCGCCCTGCACGATCACTTCACCGAGTGTCGCCGAGGGCACATCGAACACCACAGACGCCCCGGCCGCGATCGTCCAGTCCGACCCCGGCGCTAGCCCGAGCGACGAGAACAACACAGGCGACGACGACGCGCCGACCGAGCCACCAAGCACCAGTGCCACGACACCACACACCATGCGATTCATACGGTCTCTCCAATTCACAGAACGGGCCTGGGCAGCACACGCCGCCCACTGGACCATGCGCCACGATCGCTCGCTCACCCCCATACCTCGCTATTTCATCAGTAGCAATTCGCGTCACATCTTCACCACCGCCACCACACCCCTACGTACATTGCCTCGCACACCGTCACCCACCATCCGTTGAGCGACGAGCACAGCCCACCACCGCAGGAGACAACCACGGGTGCAAGACGTCACGGTCCGCATGCTCACCACCCCCGCCGAGCGATCACACGCCTGCGCGCGCATCATTGAGGCGCTCCCCGACTGGCTCGGCCAGCCCGACGCCAACCGCGCCTACATCGCCGCCGTTGCGAACTGCGAGACCTTCGGCGCCGAGCACGCCGGTGAGATCGTCGGGGCACTCGCCCTGCGATCCTTCTTCACCCACACCGCAGACATCTACTGGCTCGGCATCCTGCCCGACTACCACCGGTGCCGCATCGGCACGCACCTCGTGACCGGTGCCATCGAGCACGCCACGTGCGCCGGCCACCGGTGGATGGTCGTCGAAACCCTCAGCCCACGCTCCGCCGACGAGCACTACGCCCGCACCCGCCGCTTCTACGAGGCCATGGGCTTCGAACCACTCCTCGAGCACCGTGCCGACGACCCGGTCAACCCGATGATGTGGATGATCAAGCCGCTTTCACAGATATGGTGAAAGGCAAGCCATCCCCCTGCCGGCTAGTGCGTTCCAAGTCAATTCGTCGCGGGTGCCACTGGTGGCTTGCCCACCTGGGCTAACGCCAAACCCCTTGAACAGTGGCGGGAAAGCCGCCTGGGGCACCCAAGTCCCGGAGTCGGTCGATCCACCGCTGAGACTGGCGAGACGAGTTGACTTGGTCTGCTCTAGGGACACCCATCGCCAAATATCTGCAGCCCACCGGCAAGATCGAAGCTGTCCACCGGGCCAAGCGGGAACGCAAGATCGAACGCGGCGTCGCTCGCCGCCACGCCGTTGACCAGCGCCGACGCATCCGCACCATCGAGGCCGGCACCACCGGCGACATCGACCGGGCACAGCGGGATCGCGACATCGGTCAAGAAAATCGCCTCGGTATCGCTCGTGCTCACAAAGGGATCCAAAGCGTTGAAGAACTCACGAGTCGCGGTCAGAGTCACAAGGTCGTACTCGAACACCGCTTCCTCGAGCGTGAAGCCGATACCCGGGATGTCCTGATCCCGATCGTTCGAGAGCAGCAGCGTATTCGCGTCCACCCAATGGATCGCGTTGATGTCGTTGCCCGAGACCGGGCCGAAAATGTCGGCCTCGGTGATCAAGCGCGAGACAAGGCCCGACCCTGCTTCCAGCACCAAGATGTCCCCATCGTCGATCACGAGATCGGCGCCAGTCGCGCTGAGCGATGCAGGCACGGTGCCGAACGAACTTGTGCTAAAGAGAATGTCCCCATTCGCAGTGATCGAAACCGCATCCGGGTCTTCGAAGAACGTAGAGAGATCGAACACCGTCTCGATACCTTGTGTCCGCGGGTTATAGATGGCGATCGAATCGGCCAGCGGGCCACTCGATGCGTCGTAGCACAACAGCACTCGCGCATCGGGCAGCACATGGAAACCGAGCAAGTCGCCCGACGGGAACCCCGCCTCCGACGCCGAGAAGATCGCCAAGAAGTCCACGATCGTCACCGGTGCCAGCCCGGTGTCGGTGAACGAGAACAACAGCCCGTCGTCGTCAACGAAGTCGCCCGAGAGGCCAAAGGGATTGCCGACGACCGCCTCGTCGAGGTCTTCGTTCGCTGCGGACGACATCCACAGCCCGGCGCCGAATGCCGGGTCCGTCGCGGGCAGCAGCCCCGTCTGTCCACCGACAAGACCACCGAACGACGACGACGCCACAGCAACACACAGGTGCTTGCCACACATACGCATCACGAACTCCAGTTGCAGTCAGCACAGGGCTGAATCGCTCGGTCCCAACCTAGAGAGCACCACTGTCCGCGACCGGTGAAGGTGGGCTCCCACAATGCCCTGAAGGTGCCATGAATTATCAGATCTGCAATCATTAATGATAACTTTTTTGATCGCGGTTCTGGTGGTGTATGGTTTCTACGTGAACCTCACCCCCCTTGAGAACTCGAAAACGCCGTCACACGCCGCCGCGTCCGAAGGACTTCCTGCAGATGACGCCTTCGGCACTGATCTCGACGATGCCTACGCCGCGTTCCGGCTGAGCCTCGTCAGCGTGCTCCGCGATGCCGCTGTCGAGTCTCGCTCGGGCACCGCCATCGCCTCCGAACTCAAGGTCAACCGTCAGCTCGCGTGGCAACTTGCAACCATCGCCTCCGAGCGAGCCGCGAGTATTGGCCTCAAGCAGCTCCCCGGCACGCGCGGCATGCAACGCTTCGCCGACGCCTGTGCTGCCCGGCCCGTCGCTGCAGAGCGACTCCTGGCACTCCGCAGCGCCCTC
Organism: Planctomycetota bacterium; assembly: GCA_038747915.1. GTDB lineage: Bacteria > Planctomycetota > Phycisphaerae > Phycisphaerales > UBA1924 > JBCDAP01. Next base: position 17,581 of record JBCDJJ010000045.1, read on the forward strand.
GCTGCCCTCGAAGATGTGGTCGCCCGACACGTCGGCGACCGCGCCGAACTCGGACTCTTCGCAGCCGCCTGGGAACCCACCGAACTCGAGCGGGCCAGCGAACCGCTCCGTCGCGACGGCTATCGGGCCCAGTGCGCACTCCTCGGCGTCCGCGCCGAAACGCAGATCCGCGCCGTGGTCTTCGCGCCATCGCGACGGGGTGATCCGAACACCATGAGCTACGGCGGCTACCAGTGTTTCGCCGGTCTCACAAGACTCCGCCGCGATCGACCGTGCAGACTGCTGTACACGGAGCGACCCATCCGCGACGACGGTTCGCCCCAGCCCGACGAGATCACGGGCGCTGTCGACATGCAGCGCTTCCTCCGTGATCAACACGGCTTCGACGCCGGGCACTCCACGGGCGACGAGAGCGAGCTCGAATACGTCACCAAGGGCGGACGCGGATGGGTATCACTCCGCCCGGGCCCGGTCGGCCGTACTACCTCGAGCACACTCGCGTTCTCCGGGTCGGTCAGCTACGAGGCTTACCGGTGGAGCACGCCCGGTGACCTCTACAACCACGCCATCCTGCTGAACTACGTGCCGACCGAAATGCTCTGCATCGACTACCTCGTACACCGTGACCTCGCGCCCGACTTCAATCTCCCCCATGGCCTCTCCGCCGCGTGCTACGACGCCTCCACCGGCATCCCGGTCCGCCCCGCCGTCCCCGGCGACCCGCCGCTGTACGCCCTCGGCCCGCCCGAGCCGGTGGGCCCGACCGAATTGCAGATGGACACCGCTGTCGAGCCACTCTTCGACATCGTCGATCGTCTCGCCCAACGCCTCGAGTGCCGGGCAAGCGATTTCGTCGGCGTGCGTTTCCGCACGAGCTACGTCATGGCATCAACCGCTCTCGTCGTCGAGCGCCGCCTCCCGGCGCCGCCAAACGATCTGTAGCACGAGGTCGCTTTCTGAGCCGCCCCCTCACACCGCCAGCGGCGGCAGCACCCCCGCCGGCACATCCGCATCCGGGTACCGACGACGCAGCGCCGCCGCGATCAACCCCATGAACACCGGCTGCGGACGAAGCGGCCGGCCCGTCAGCTCCGGGTGGAACTGGGCTGCCACGAAGTACGGGTGCGTCATCGCCGGCTCATCGCCCGTGGGCGTTTTCTCCCCGGCGCGGGCCAGCTCCAGCACCTGCATGATCGGGTAGTCCGGATGCCGGCCCGAGAAGATCAGCCCCGCGGCCTCGAGCCGCTCGATGTACCCCGGATCCACCTCGTACCGGTGCCGGAACCGCTGACGGACCATGTCCACCTTGCCGAACAGCTCCCACGCTGCGGTGCCCTCGGTCAGCCGAACATCCTGCCCGCCGAGCCGCATCGACCCGCCCAGTTGCTCGACCTCCTTCTGCCCCGGCAGTTCCGAGATCACCGGATCCTTCGGGTGCGGCTCGAACTCCGTCGAGTTCGCCTCGCGGAGCCCCATCACGTTCCTGGCAAACTCGATCACCGCCACCTGGAACCCGAGACAGATCCCGAGGTACGGCACCCCGTGCTCGCGGCAGTACCGCACGCACGAGATCTTGCCCTCCACACCCCGCGCCCCGAACCCGCCCGGCACGATGATCGCATCGAGCTCCGCGAGCATCGCCGGCGCATCGTCGTCGGTCACCTCACTCGCATCGATCCACGACAGATCGACCTCGCACCCGAGCTGTGTCGAGCAGTGCTCGGCCGACTTATCGATGCTCGCGTACGCATCGCGCAGGCTCGCGTACTTGCCCGTCACGCCCACCGTCACCCGCTTGGCCTTGGGCGCCTCCAGCTTGCGCACGTACCGCGTCCACCGCTCTCGCGATCGGTCCTCGTGCGCGAGGTCTACGCGGTCGTGCAGATTCAGGAGCGAGAGGATCTCCCGGTCCAGCCCCTCCTGCCGCATCGACTCGGGGATCGTGTAGATGCTCTTGCGGTCGTGCATCGAGAACACGCGCCGCATCGGCACGTTCGTGAACATCGCGATCTTCTGCTTTACACCTTCCTCAACCGGCCGGCTGGCGCGGCACGCGATGATGTGCGGCTGAATGCCCTGCTCCATCACTCGCTTCACACCGAGCTGGGCCGCCTTGGACTTCTGCTCGCCCAGCGCATCCGGCTCGACGATGTACGTGAGCGCCACGAAGCACACCGCGTGCTCGCCCTCCTCAAAGGCCAGCTGACGCAGCGCTTCGATGTAGAACGCGTTCTCGTAGTCACCAACCGTCCCACCGACCTCCACGAACACCACATCCGCCGGCCGTGTGCCATCGCCGTACATCGCCAGCTCGCGCAGCCGACGCTTCACCTCGCCCGTCACGTGCGGGATGAACTGCACATCGCGGCCTAGGTAATCGCCCCGGCGCTCGTGGCTCAGAATGTCGTGGAAGATCCGGCCGGCGGTCACGAAGTTCCGCGACGACAGGTTCTGGTCGAGCATCCGCTCGTAGGTGCCCAGATCCATGTCGCACTCCGTGCCGTCGTCCAGCACGAACACCTCGCCGTGCCGGTACGGGTTGAGCGTCCCCGAATCGATGTTCAGGTACCCCTCCATCTTGATCGGCGCAACCGTCAGCCCCTTGTCCTTCAGAAGCTTCGCCACCGACGACGACAGAATGCCCTTTCCAAGCCCCGAGATCACCGTGCCCACGACCGCCACGTACCGGTGATACCCGCGCCGGTACCCCTCGGGGATCGGAGAGAAAAACTCGGTATCCGTCGACTGGCTGGCTGTCGCGCCCAACAGCGACCCACCCTCCTGAGCCGGCGCGCGGGAACTCGAATACCCGCCAGCCTGCGCCTGCTCGGGAAAGTCACTACCAAATGGAAAATACAAGGGGGGCATGACGGAGCGTACCACGGGCCGGCGCTCCGCGAAACAACCATTTGCGCAGACCGTCACTCAGGTTGACTCGGAAGCGCAAGATCGGGCCACGAACGCCGCATACTGCGCCTCAGTATCAATCCCCGCCGACCCGACCGTGCATCGCGCCACGCCGATCGACAGCCCGTGCTCCAGCACGCGAAGCTGCTCGAGCCGCTCGGTCCGCTCGAGCGGCGTCGGCTCGAGCCCCACGTACCGCCGCAGAAACCCCGCTGAATAGGCGTACAGCCCGATGTGCTTGAGCGGGACACACACCGTCTCATCCCCGGTGTCACCGGTGCCCCGATCGTGCGGGATCAGGCTCCTCGAGAAGTACAGCGCCATCCCATCCGCCCGCACCACCACCTTCACGATGCTCGGATCGTTCGGATCCTCATCCGGCGAGAAGGGCGAGGCCACGGTCGCCATGGCAGCCCCAGTACTCGCGAGCGCACGAGCGCACGCGTCGATCACCTCGCCCTCGATCTCCGGCTCGTCCCCCTGCACATTGACCACCACCTCCTCATCGCCCAGCCCAAGGATCGCCGCGGCCTCCGCGAGCCGGCTCGTCCCATTGGGATGGTCCGCCGATGTCATCACCGTCCGCCCGCCGCGGCCCTCCACCGCCTCCACGATCTCACCGGAGTCGGTCGCCACGACCACCTCGCGTGCGCACGCCGCCCGACGAGCCGCCTCCACCACGTGCCAGATCAGCGGGTGACCCGTCTCCGCAAGCAGCGGCTTCCGTGGCAACCGCTCCGACGCCAACCGCGCCGGAATCAGAATCGTCGCGAACCCACCACCGCCGCCCGAGCCCAACTCACCGGTAGCCAATGCCTGGTGCCCGGTGCCTCTCCCCCCGCTCACCCGCCATCCTTCAGCTTCTTCCGAAGCTCCACCAACGCCTCACGCTGCTCGCGGTTGTCCTTGAACCCGATCTGCTCGATCGCGATCCGCGAGGCGATCTCGAACGACTCGTCCGCTGCCGAGCCATCCTCGTGCGTCTCCGCGTAGGCCCGGAGCGACCGCATGAGCCCGTACCGCAGCTCCAGACCGAGCTCATCGTCCGGCGTCCGGTGCCCCTCGAGCGCACCGCGGAACGTCGTGGTCGCTTCGTCGATCCATCCCATCTCCAGGAACGAGTACCCGAGTAGCCGCATCACCTGGCCGGCCACACCCTGCGCATCCTTGGCTTTCTGGAGCTGCTTGATCGCCTGCTCGTAGTCACCCACCTTGAAGTGCAGCTTGCCAAGCTCGTACTTGAGCCTCAGATCCGTCGGGTACTGCGCCACACGCTCCGAGACGTGCCGCATCTCCGCCGAGTCCCGCTTGGCACGCGCCTTGGCCAGCTTCTGCACCGCATCCGCGTCGTCCGGCCGCTTCTCGATGGCCCGTTCAAGCTGCTCGATCGCCTGCCCAAAGAACCGCAGCTCCACCTCGCCGGCCTGCTCCTTGAGCCGGAACACCTGCGTGTCCTCGTGGCCCTTCTTCAGCACCTTGTACGCCTGCTGCAGATCCTCTGCGGTGCCCCGCTGACGCAGCGCCCGCGCGTATTTCTCGATCGACCCCAGATCATCCATCCGCGCCTGGTAGTCCGCCTTCGCGCGCGCGATCTGGGCCGACATCGCGTCCGCGCCTTTCACGAGCGACTCGTCGTCGCTCAGCTGCTGCTGCGCCGTGGCGTCCTTGACCCGGTCACGGAACCCGCCTTCCTTGTTCGACTCGTCGAACCCGCCCTCGGCCATCGCCGACTGCGCCGAGAGGTTCTTGACCTCCGTCGCCAGCGCCCCATCCGTCGGGTCGGCCTGGATCGCCTGCTCGCCAGCTTTCACCGCCCAGTCGAACCCGTTGCACGCCTCGAACTGGTGCATCAGCTCGACCCAGTTGTCTTTCTTGGCCTTGTCATCCTTAGTGAGCCGCGCGAAGACCCGCTCACCGAGCCAGAACGCCGCCTCATCGATGTCACACTTGTTCGCCGCTGCCATCGCCTTGAGCCCGAGCGGCCACTCGAAGCCCTTCGCTCCCCATGTCAGCAGCGCATCGAGATACTTCACGATCTCGCCCTTGCCCTTGATGCTCTCCCGCTGCTCCTTCGTCGGCCCCTTGACCTTGTTCTTGAGCTTGTCCCGCCACCGCATCGCGGAACTCGCGAATCGCTCGAGCGCATCCAGGTTCTCGGGGTCGAGCTTGATCCCCCCAAGCCAGTAGGTCATCGCCGCTTCGTAGTTCGTCGCATCGTGGGCCGCCTGGGCGTGCTGGAACCAGCTCTTCGCCTTCGCTGGGTCGCGGTGCACGCTCGCGCCGGCACCCGCCGAACCGTTGCTCGATGGATCGCCGCCGTTCCCGTCACCGGTGTCGTCGCCCTTTTTCTTTTTGAACTTGTCGAAGAGTGCCACGTTCCTTCGATGATACAGCCTCGACAGGTGGTCTCAGCCCCACACCGGAACCCCCTCTACAGTCGTGATCCATGCCCGACCACCCGCATGAACCACAGGCCCCCGTCGACCCCGCCGAGTTGGCGATCGTGTACCACCCTCACCCCGTGCTGCACCGCAGGGCCGAACCCGTGGACGCCGTCACCGACGAGGTCCGTGCCGTCGCCGAGCGGATGATCCACCTCATGTACGACGCCGAGGGCATCGGCCTCGCCGCCCCGCAGGTCGCCCTGCCCTGGCGACTCTTCGTCTGCCACGTCCCCCCCTTCGAGCCCGGCCCCGGTGACCCGCCATCACCGGACGCCACCGACCCCGGGGCCCCGCCCGCATCGCACCCCGACCCGCTTGTCTTCATCAACCCCGTCATCACCGACCGCTCGCGCGACCTCGAACCCATGGAGGAGGGGTGCCTCTCGCTCCCCGGCATCCGAGGAGAGGTCCGCCGCCCCACCCGGATCACCATGCAGGCCACCGGCCTCGACGGCGAGCCCTTCACCCTCCACGCCGGTGGCCTGCTCGCCCGGTGCATGCAGCACGAGCTCGACCACCTCGATGGCATCCTCATCCTCTCCAAGTTCGCACGCATGGACAGGATGAAGACCAAGCGAGAGGTCGAGGCACTCGAAGCCAAGTTCGTGCGGGCCTGACACGCTCACGAACCACGATCACACCGATCGACCGTGTTCGAAGCACGAGGCCATGGAGTGCCCGCATAATACCTATGTAAGAACAGGCGTAATCAAGCGGTCGTGTTCTCGCGTACCGATCGATCGGTTTACCTCCCAGATGCCTGTGCTGCACCGGCACGACCGTGTGCCGGTGCGCGCATCAATCACTCGTCTTTACGGTTGCCTTTCTATTTTCTTAAGATAACTTTATAGTGATCAAATAAGTTCATTTGAGAGTTTAGTTTAGTATCTAATTTCAACAGGAGTATTTTATGATGACGACGCAGGGTCGTTCCGCTGTGACTGTGCTCTATGCCGGCCTCGTTCTTTCAATATCGACGCCGGTCGGCGCACAAACATTCCCCCACTACTCGTTCGCCGGCGTCGACGGCGGCGACCACGGGCGCGTCCTGTTCGACGCGGTCTCCGTCGCCGATCAGGACCTCGAAGCCTTCTACGACCTCGGGCAGTACGACGTGCGCCCCAACCAATCCGGCGCGCAGTTCGATCCCGGCAACGACGGCCTCCCGCCCTTCTATCCCTACGCGGCGCTCACCGGCGCCGAACTCGGATACACCGGGTTCGGCCTCGGCGGCGATGCCGACGGCGACGGGCGAGCCGATATCGCGGTGACCAACTACCGCCGATCCATGGATGGCGATGGAGACGGCAACGTCGAGCAGAACACCGAGGATCGCATCGGGTGGGTCCGTGTGTTCGGTGTGAAGGACACCCCCTCGGGCCCACGCGTCCAGCCCATCGGCGGGCGCATCACCATCGTCGACGACACCACCGTCACCCCAACCGATACGGCGCGCAACTCTTTGGTGGCCCACACGATCCAGGGCATCGGCGACCTCGACGGCGACGGACGCCGCGACCTGATGATCGGCAACGCCCTGGGGAATAGCCAGCGGGTCTCCGTCTACGCGTTCTCCGACCGCTACAACATGGACCCGCTCGATACCACCGAGCGATGGGTCGAGCTCATCAGAATCGAGCCATCCACGACGCAAACCCGCTTCGGGTGGAAACTCGAGGACATCGGCGATCTGAACGGCGATGGCCAGGACGACATCCTGCTCGGCGCCAAGGGCTGGAACGACATCGGCGCGTCCGGCGTCGATTACGGCGCCGTCTTCGCCTTCTTCATGCCACCCGCGGTCGAGAACACCGTCGGCAACCCCGCCCCCAACGACTTCTGGGAGCACCTGGTCGACACCAAGTCGCTCGGTGCCGCCACGGTCGATCAGGACAACGATGGCATCCGCGACCCCATCAAGGTCGACGCGGACACGTTCTTCTCCATCAAAATCTACGACGAGGGGCTTGGTGCATCGAACATCGAGTTCGGCAATAGCGTCAGCCGAATCAACGACATCGACCAAGACGGCCAACCAGAGATCGCCATCGGCGCCCCGTTGTTCCGCCCCAACGGGGTGACCGACGCCGGCGAGGTCTTCATCTACCTCTCGCGAAGCAAGATCCGTAGCTGCACCGACAGCATCCAACGCTTCAACCAGATGAACCATCTCATCGACATCAACACCACCACGGGTGAGTTCACCAGCTCCGGCCTCGGCGCCGCCAAGATCGTGCTCGACTACGCCGACGCCGACTACCGCATCCAGGGCACCAAGACCAATCAGCGATTCGGCGCCACCGTCACGCGCGGCGTCGACTACGACGACTTCGCCAACCCCGCGTACACCTCCAACCCGCAGCGCGATATCGAGATCATCATGACCGGCAGCGTCAGCGAAGACGAAATGTGGGTCTACGACATCGACACCTTCTCCGGCCACCCGCTCAGTGCCGGCTGCACCGGGCTCACCACCATCTACCTCGACGCCGGCGACACCACCACGCCCGGCGACGAGGACGACTACTACACCGGCACCGGCAAGACCGTCTACCAGGACAGCGGGCCCAACGACTGGCGTGACGACAACGACCCAAAGGAGATCAACACCGTGAGTATGTTCGGCGACATCGACGGCGACGCTAGCTGTGAGTTCATCATCGCAGACGGCTCCGCTGCCAACATCTACAACCTCGACTACGACGATGCCACGGGCACGCGGTCGCTCAGATTGATGTGGCGCATCTTCGAAGAAGGCGACATGTCCACCCCCGCCACCACCTTTAGCGACTGGAGCGCCTACGACAACGGCGGCACAGAACGCTGGAAACGCACCGGAGAGGCCATCGATAACCGCAACGGAGATTCGACCCGCCCCGGCTTCACCTCCGCCGATGCCAACCAGGACTACAGCATCGGACTCCGACGCTCCTGGCCCGCCTGGGATGTCAACGGCGATGGGCGCGACGACCTCCTCGTCGGCGCGTGGAGGTACCCCGCGGAGGTCACCGTCGATCAAGACACAATGCGCGACCCCGAGGTCGTCTTCCCCTTCGACACCGACGGCAACGGCGCCATCACCGGCGACGAGAACGACTACTACTTCTCCATCGACCCAGCTTCCGAGACCCCCGACGGCCGCTTCTTCGCTGTCGGCGGCAAAGTCTACGTCTTCACATCGCCCACACCGGTGGTGCCCGCGGGCCCCGGCTCACCCGGATCCTCGAACGCCGGCCTGCTCGCCCAGGTCATCTCCGACCTCGGCACCTCCGCCCCCGGCAGCGATCTCGATAACGACGGGGCGGTGACGATCGACGATGTGGTCCAGGCGATCAACGCCGCCGAGTGATCAACCCGAACCGATCACACGCCACACACAGGTGAAGAGCATCGACAGCACCCACACTCGTGGGTGCTGCTTTGCGCCCACCACAACTCCGCTGCACACTCATTCGGATGGCATGCCCCGGGTTAAGCCTGGCGGCACACATGACGCACACCCTTGGCCACGCGGCACCCCAGCCACGAAGGCTATGCACGCATCTTTCCTCTTCGTCTCGAGCACGCCCCGATCGCACCCCCCACAACAACCACCACACCAGTCGTGGCCGGAGCAGGAACGATCGTCACGAGTCGGATACCGCCGGCATCGCTGCCGACTGCGGCACCAGACTCTGGAGCAATGAACCACAGCGCGTCAAAGTCTCCATCTGCTGGCGTGACGAAGATCGAAGTACCAACGGTTGTTACAATTCGATGAAGATTACTCGATGTTAAAATTGTCTCGACATCTTCTGCTGTGAGCGACAGATGCTCGCTCGCGCCGCCGGACACATCCAATAAGCCCCACGGCGACACCGAATCGGGGTACGACCCCGGCGGGATCATGAGGGCCGCAACGAGGGTGTTGAAACCGAACTGAATAAGCTGAGCCGAAGTCTCGCCTCCCTGCAATAACTCAGGTGGGATCCCAATCGCACCATCCCACGGACCCGGCTCAGATGGGAACCCCGGCTGAGAGGCCTCGGTCTTCATATTGGCGTGCGTCCACCACCCGCCCTCGCCTTCGCCGAAGCGATTCGGATCGTAAAAGCCAGCCTTCATCCACTCATCGCGTGTGGGCAGCCGGAATCGTGCCCCGGGCAGTGGCTCGAAGTTCCGTGGATCAAAGAAGCCGTTGATCGTCTCCGAGAAAGAGGCCACGTCGTACGCACCGGTGAGCAAGGAATCACCCTCGATGCTCTTGCCGTTATGAAGCCAGTTGGAATATACAGCGGCCGCCACCCACTCAATCCCGAGCACTGGTGCGCTCGCGCCGCCAAACTCTGGAACAAGCAAATAGGTGTTGTCGCCCGATAGGACATCGCGCGTCGCCCCCCAACTCAGTGGATCCACCCTTGCATACTGAGCGGCCGGGTGATCCGTGCCCACGAGCGGCGCCAGCGCGTTGGCAAACTCAATCCATTGCCCCGTGTTGATCTCCGTCTTGGCGATCTGGTACTCGTAGTCCACCGAGCCACGCCCAACGAAGTACGTGCCCATGAAGTTCTCTTCCGGGCCGTCGTATGCCGCGTTCCCGAGCGCGCCGATCGTCGCCCAATCGAACTCGCTGGCAACCTCGGCGTACGTGAGCGGCTGCGCAAGCGCTGGTGGTGCACAACACCCAAGGAACGCGGAGCAGCAAGTGAAAATATGTACTGGAAGGACACGCATCGTATTCTCCATCTGGGCGGGTCCACAGTTTCAACTGAGGACTTTACCGCATAGATCATCGTTCACGAGTGGGAAACACAGTACATCTCTGAGAAAATTATCTTTGACAGTACAACTATGAAACGGACTCAACTTAATTATGACGACACGGAACCCGCGATCTCGCCGCAACAGCGCCACTCTGTGGACGAAACAGTGATTGAGACACAAAAATATGTCTCTGGAAATAGGTTTAACTTCTCGACTCGAATTCAGCCTGTGCGGTTCAAGAGTATCGGCGACGCGATGCGAAATCAACTAGGCGACATAGGGCCACCCGGTGCAGACTTAAGGAGTGATCTCGATCAACACGTCGAGTTGGCGAACGTGCCAGACTCAATGATCTATAGAGCATCTTGCGTCATTGAGTTCCGTGGCGCGGGGGGGGGGGGGGGGGGGGGGGGGGGCGGGCGCAGCGCCCACCCCCCCCCCCCACCCCCGCCGGCGGGCGGGGCGCGCGCCCCCCCCCCCCCCGGACGAAACAAAAA
>JBCDJJ010000046.1:0-27446 GCA_038747915.1 Planctomycetota bacterium
GTGCGTTCCAAGTCAATTCGTCGCGGGTGCCACTGGTGGCTTGCCCACCAGTGCGAACGCCAAAGCCCTTGAACACTGGCGGGTAAGCCGCCAGTGGCACGCAAGTCCCGGAGTCGGTCGATCCACCGCTGAGACTGGCGAGACGAGTTGACTTGGTCTGCTCTAAGATAATCGACGAAGCGGACAGCTTCGCCGAGAGTGACTTTTCAAGAACTGAGGTGATCATGACTGCACTGGGTTTAGTCCAATCGGGTCTGAAGTGCGCACTGTGTATGGCAACCATTGGGATGACCGTTGTTGCCAGCGAGTCCACAGCACAGCCAACCTGTGCAAATCCGGGCGCGATCGAAGGATTCCAGAGGATTCTGTCGAATGTTGGCGGTCTCGTTGGTCCGTTTGAATCGGACGCGTCGTTCGGTCCCGCGATCGTGCGTATTGGTGATCTTGATGGAGATGGTATCGACGAACTAGCGGTCGGCTCAGACGGTGACGACGATGGCGGTACTGACCGTGGGGCCGTTTGGATACTGTTTCTGAACGACGAGGGACTTGTTCGCCATCAACAGAAACTCTCGGATACATCAGGGGGTTTTGGTGGGGAGTTGTCAGATGAAGATCGCTTTGGCTACGCGCTAGCGGAACTGGGTGACTTTGATGGGGATGGCGTTCCAGATCTAGCCGTCGGCGCGTTCTGGGATGACGATGGTGGTGTTGATCGAGGTGCCATTTGGTTGCTGTTTCTCAAGGAAGACGGGACTGTAAAGTCAGAACAGAAGATCTCTGCGCTCCCAGGCAGCCTCGGTGATGTGCTCGCTGACGACGATCGGTTTGGCGCCGCACTCTCAAACATCGGCGACCTCGATGGCAATGGAGCTGTTGATCTGGTGGCCGGTGCCCCGACCTCTGATGACGCGGGTGAAAATCAAGGCGCGATTTGGATCGTGTTTCTTGAACAAGATGGCGATGTAAGAGAGGCACGTAAAATTTCGTAAGTTGATGGCGAGTTCAGCGGTTCCCTTGCTCCTGGCGACTTCTTTGGGAACAAGGTGGCATCCATTGGTGATGTGAATGGTGATGGCGTTGTTGACTTAGCGGTGACAGCGTCTGGTGACAGCGATGGCGGCTTCAGACTTGGAGCAGTTTGGGTTATATTTCTGAGTTCTGATGGGACGGTCGCTGGACAACAGAAGATCTCGGCAACGTCTGGAGGCCTCGTAGGTCCGATCGACTCCGAAGATTTTTTCGGTGGCGGAATTGTTGGAATCGGCGATCTTGACGCCGACGGCATACCGGATATCGCCCTTGGGGCACCTCGTGATGACGATGGAGGCACGAACAAAGGTGCGGTCTACCTCCTGTTTCTCCGCTCGGACGGCACAGTGCGCAGCGAGCAGAAGATCTCAACGAATTTGCCAGTGTTCGGATCGAGTTTCTCATCGAATGATTTCTTTGGTTCATCACTCGCGCTACTAAGTGATCTAGATAATGATGGCGACATCACGATAGCTTTTAGTGTGTTTGAGGGTAATAATAGTGGAGCGGATATTGCAGACTTGTGTTTTCTTGAGTTGGAGACTTGTTTGCCTCCAACTCCAGAAATCTCAAAATCGCCGTCGGGTATCTTGGTGGATCGCCCGGGTCAGCAACTATCGCTCACCGTGATTTCGATCGGCAAAGAGCTCTTGTACCGGTGGCGTCGTGACGGTGTAGAACTGGTGAATGGCGAGAGCATCGTTGGCGCCGACGCCGACACCGACACGCTCACCCTCTTTGCCGGCCTTGACGATGTCGGTCTCTACGACGTCGTCGTGACCAACCCCGCCGGCTCGGTGACCTCCGACCCCGCCATCCTCGCCTTCCGCCCCAACTGCCCCGGGGATCTCGACGGCGACGGCGACTCCGATGCCGATGACTTCATCGAGGTCCTTGTTGGCTTCGGCAGAACCTACGACGAGAACTGCAACACCACATCGCCCACGCAGCCCTAGCGCGTTCCAAAGTCAGTTCGTGGCGTGTGCCACTGGTGGCGTGCCCACCAGTGCGAGTCTCGAAGCCCTTCAACACTGGCGGACGAGCCGCCAGTGGCACCCAAAGCCCGGAATCGATCAATCACGCCCGGACGTGGACGATACGAGTTGACTTCACCTGCTCTAAGCCGCCTCGGTCTCACACCCGAGCCGCGGGCGCAAGCCCGCGGGCCAAACCACCAACCAACACCAAGCGGACACAGTGGGGGTGCGGGGGATTCTTCCCCCGCATTCGTGCCATTAGCACCTCTCACACCCCGTAGTCCACATCCTGATGCAGATCCGCTGACACATCAGCGACCCGCTCCGCGAGCCGGGCCTGCGCATCGGCCACGCCCTGGTTGTACGCCGCGGGTCCGAGCAGCCGGAGCAGGAACTCCATCGTGCGCTCCGCACGGAGTTCGCCCATCTCCTGCTCGAACTCATCTCGAACGAACCGTGCGAGCGAAGCGAGCACGAGCGGCTTGATCTCGGGGTCGAGTTCAATGGCCATGACAGGAGCCCTCCGGTGGTGCAGCCTCTCGGAACCGCACTCCTGCAAGCGGCTTACTGCCGCTTGCCCTTGTCCTTGCGGTCGCCGCGGTAGTCGCTCTTGCGTTTGTCGCGGCTCTTGCTCCGCTGACTGCGTTTCTGGGTGCCGGTCTTCTTCGGCTTGAGTTCCTCGACATCACCGAGCCGCAGCGCGTTGGCGAGCGCGTTGCCCGATGACGCGTCGCCGGTGCCGGCGCCGCCGCCCTTTGTCGGTTGCTTGGCCTTGCCCTTGAGGCGGCTCGCCGCATCGGTGATCGCGAGCTCCATCTTCCGTGCGGGCAGGTCGATGCTCACGATGGTCACGCTCACGCGGTCGCCCATCTGGAAGCTCCGGCCCGTCCGCTGCTCGACGAGGGCACCGCTCTTGCCGTCGAGCTTCCAGACACCGCCGCGGCGGAAGCCGCCCTTGCTGGTGCCGCTCGCGTCGGTTTGGGGGATGGGCAGGTCCTCGGCTTTGACCATGCCCTCGGCGAGGTACTTGTCGAGCCGCACGAACACGCCCCGCTGCATCACGCCGGTCACGATGCCGGGGAAGCTCTCGCCGAGGTGCTCCTCGAGCAGCTGCAGCACCAGGAACTGCCGCAGGTCCCGCTCGGCCTCCGTCGCGTTCTCCTCGCGGCCGTTGCACCGGTTGCCGACCTGCACGAGCGTGGGCTGATCGGGGCACTCGGGCCGGTCGCGCAGCTCGCGGCCGAGCACCTTGCGCTCCGAATCGCTCTTGGGCCGGTCGGTCCCGTTCTTGGTGAGCTTGAGGTAGGCCGCGAGCGCGCGGTGCACCGTGAGGTCGGGGTAGCGCCGGATCGGGCTGGTGAAGTGCGAGTACGCGCCGCTGGCCAGGGCGAAGTGGCCGATGAGCGCGGGCGAATACTCCGCCCGTGTGAGCGTCCGCAGCACCGCCATGTGCACCGCGGGGGCCGAGTCCTTGCCCTTGGTCGCCTTGAGCAGCGCCTGGATATCCTCGCGTGTCGCGCTCTTTGGGATGCGGTACCCCGCCACGCGCACGTAGCTCTGCAGATCGTCGAACGAGCCGGGCACCGGCTCGGGGTGGATCCGCCGCAGCACCGGGATCTCCAGATCCTCGAACAGGGTCGCGATCGCCTCGTTCGCTTCGACCATGAACATCTCGATGAGCGTGTGCGTGTACGCATCGTCCTCGGGCACCGCGTCGACCACGCGGCCGTCGTCGTCGTACACCAGCTCCACATCCGGCAGATCGAGATGGATCATGCCCGCATCGTCGCGCCGGCGCTCGATGGCCTTCGCGAGCCGGTTCATCTCGCGGAGCGTGTTGACGAGTTTCTCGTCGTGCGGTGTGTCGGTCTTGGCGTGCTTGGAGGCTTCTTCGGGGTCGCCGTCGATGAGCGCCTGTGCCTCGAGGTAGGTCGTGCGCTTTGCTGAGCGGATGATCGTCTGCGCGTACCCGCGCGCGCGCACGCGGCCCTGCTCGTCGTAATCGATGAACACGCTCTTGCAGAACCGGTCGTTCCCCTCGCTGAGCGAGCAGATGCCGTTCGACAGGATCTCGGGCAGCATCGGGATCACGAGCCGCGGCAGGTAGCACGAGTTGCACCGATCGCTCGCCTCGTCGTCGAGCGCCGAGCCCGGCGTGACGAAGTGGGCCACATCCGCGATGTGTACGCCGAGTCGCCACCCCGGCCCGCCGCCCGCGACCTCCTTGACGCGCTCGATGCTGATCGCGTCGTCGTAGTCCTTCGCGTCCGGCGGGTCGATCGTCACGATGTACTCGTCGCGCAGGTCGAGCCGCTCGGTCGGGTCGAAGCCGCCCGATTCGTCCGCTGCCTTGATCTCCTCGTCGTACTGCCGCGTGCACCGGCGCGCGTTCTCGACCACCGCATCGGGGAACTCGCCGGGCAGGCCGAACGCCTCGATCACCGCCTGCGTCTCGACATCGGGCCGGCCCGAGGCGCCCAGCACCTTGGTGATCACGCCCTCGCCGAGGTAGTCGCCCTCGGGCCAGATCGTGATCTCGACGACGACCTTGTCCCCCTCCTTCGCGTTCTTCGACTCCGCATCGGGCACCACGATCGGCTCGCCCGCGCTCTTCTTCCCGTCCGGGTAGACCAGCCACTGCCCGCCCTGCTTGCGGAGCTCGCCGGCGGTGTGCGTCCGCCGCCGCTGCAGCACCCGCACGATCTCGCCCGTGAACGGCGACCGCCCGGGCGGGCCGCCCCGGCGCGACCGCAGCACCTTCGCCTCGACCGTGTCGCCGTCCGCGGCATCGCCGGTCGCCCCAGCGGGCACGAACAGGTCGCCGTGCGCGTTCGTATCCGTCGGCACGATGAACCCGAACCCGCGCTGGTTCTTGCGGAACGTGCCGACGACGCGCTCGCCCATCGGCGGCAGCATCACTCCCTCGCCCGAGCCGAGCAGCACCTGCCCCTCCTCGGCCAGTTCGTTGATCGCCCGGCGGAACTCCTCGACATCGTCGTCGGCGATCCCGAGATTCGCAGCCATCGCCTGGACGGACTCCGTCTCGTAGTTGTCGTGGGCGATGTGCGCCAGGATGCGTTTTTTGAAGTGCAGGGGCATGAAGGTCTTTCGCGAACCCGCTGGCCTCGCGGGCACTCGGCGATAGGATGTGGGAGTCTGTTTGGGTCTTGCCCGGGGACACCCCCGAGGCGCATCGCAGGCCACGCTCCCGATGCTCCGCACACTCTATCTCGACATGAACAGCTACTTCGCCTCGGTGGAGCAGCAGTTCCGCCCGGAACTCCGCGGGCGACCGGTGGCGACGCTGCCCGTGGTCGCGCCCTCGGGGTGCTGCGTCGCGGCGAGCGTCGAGGCCAAGCGCTTCGGCGTGTACACCGGGATGCGGCTCCGCGAGGCGATGCACCGGTGCCCCGATCTGGTGCCGGTCAAGACACGCCCGCGGCTGTACATCGAGACGCACCACCGCGTGCTGGAGGCGATCGACACCGTGGTGCCGGTCGACACGGTGCATTCGATCGATGAGGTCTCGTGCTCACTCATGGCCAACGAGCGGGAGCCGGCGCGGGCCCGGGCCATTGCCCAGGCCGCGAAGGATGCGATTCGGTCGCGCGTCGGCGAGTGGCTTCGCAGTTCGGTGGGTGTCGCGCCCAACATCATGCTGGCCAAGGTCGCGTCCAACGTTCGAAAGCCCGATGGCCTCACCATCATCGAGCACGGGGATCTGCCGGATGTGCTGCTCCACCTCGATCTGCGGGCGCTGCCGAACATCGGGCCGAAGATGGAGGCACGCCTGCGGGCCGCGGGTGTGGGAACGATGCAGCAGCTCTACGACCAGTCGGAGCACGAGCTCGAGCGGATCTGGGGTGGCGTGGTGGGTCGGCGCTGGTACCACCTGCTGAGGGGCGAGGTGGTACAGCTGCCACGTACGCACCGTAGGTCCATGAGCCACGAGCACGTGCTGCCGCCGGACGAGCGCGACGATGCCTCGGCGCTGCGGACGCTGCTCCGGCTTACGCACAAGCTCGGTGCCCGGCTCCGCACGGAGGGGTGCATCGCGGGGCGGATCGGCATCGGCGTCCGGCCGGATGTGCGGGCACAGGCGCGGGTTACCGGGGAGGGCGCATCGGCGGCAGTGCCGCGGGCGCGGCGGTGGCACGCGGAGCACCGGTTCTCGGTGGCGTGCGCCGACACCGCCGATTTCATCGCCGCGGTGCGGTCGCTGTTCGAGGGCAAGCCGGACGGGCCGAGCGCGTTGGTGTCGGTCGTGGTGAGCGAGCTGGCGGAGAAGGGACAGGCGGAGGAGAACCTGTTCGCGGCGCCGCGTCGTCGGGAAGCGGTGTGGCAGGCGGTGGACGCGATCAACCGCAGATTCAAGGACCAGGCGGTGTTCTCGGGTGCGATCCACGGGATGCACCAAGAACGCCTGGGTGGGATCGCCTTCCACTCGGTGCCGTCGCTCGACCTGCCGGACACGGTGCCGGACCACGAGGAGGAGCACGCCGAGCCTTCGTAATCCGGATCGCGGTGATGGGAGCGTCCCGCTCCCATCACCGGCTTCGGGCGATCCCGCGGATCAGTCCACCGTGCATCCGCCGGTGAACGCGGCGTCGAAGGCCTGGACATCGGCGTCGGTGAAGCCGCCACCGGGAGCGAGGTCGGCGGCCGTGTCGCCCGCACCGAGCAGGTCTTTGAACACAGCGCCGTCGAACGCATCGAGCACCGCAAAGGGCTCGGCGAAGTCGGCCTCGGCGCACGGCAGGACCGCTTGGATGTCGGTGAGCTGGTAGATGAAGCCGTCGCGCTTGCTGGTGGCGAAGAGCTCGCCGGCCTCGTTCACGCCGAAGCGGATGTCGGCGCGGAAATGGGGACCGAACGACAAGTTCTCGAGGAACGTGGTGACCTCGCCGCTCTCATCACGCAGGCGAAGCTCGCGGATGGCGTCCTGCCCGCCGGTCGAACCTTGCACGTCTTCGACAAAGTCGGCGATGTAGAAGATGCGGCCGTTGCGGATGTCGCCGAAGAGGCAGGCGCCGTCGAGTGCGCCGGCGCTCGATCCACGGGCAAGCACCACACCGGTGATGGCGTTGCCCTCGGAGTGGTCGTACTCAGCGGCGGGCGGCAGCAGGCCGGGCGGCGTGTCGTTGATCCGCACGAAAGAGTTGTTGACGAACTCGAAGCTGCCCTCGCGGTCACTCCACCCCGCGTTCGCGCCGAGCGGGACGATGTTGAGCTCCTCGATCACCCCCTGGCCGATGTCGATGACGAGCGGGTCGGTGATCTCGCGGAGCCGGTCGAAGCTCAGTCGCTGGGGGTTGCGGAAGCCGTGCGCGTAGATCTCATCAAGTCCTGCGGCATTACCAACGAAGGGGTTGTCGGATGGGACGGTGTATGAATCGTTGGGAGGCGAGGGCATCGGGTTGATGCGGAAGATGTTCCCGTTCGGGCGGAGCGTGTTCTGGGCGAGGCCGAACGAGTCGCCGGCGCCGGTGCCATCGCCGATGGTGATGAAGAGCATGTCGTGGTTGGTGTGGCCGTCGGGCGCGGTGTAATCGAAAGCGAGCCCGCCGCCGTAGTGGTTGAAGTCGGGCTGGTCGTAGCGCATGACCTCGCGCGGCGAGGGACCGGTGTAGGTGTTGGCCGTTGGGTTGGTCGCGGCCCACTCCCAGACGATCTGGTGGATCGATGGGCTGACGCCGCGGCCGAAGGTCGGCACCGGTGAGAGGTCGTCCGAGCCGTGAATGGTGTAGAAAAGACCATTGGTCTCGAAGTCGGGGTGGAAGGCCATGGACTGGACGCCGGACTCGAACTCGCCGCCGCCCGAGAGCGAGGGCTCGAAGTCACGGATGTCGAGGTACTCGGTCACGGTCGCCCCGTCATCCGAGATGGCGTAGATCGGGCCGCGCTGATCGACGACGAAGAAGCGATCTGAGCCGTCCTCGGGTGAGAAGACGCCCTGGAGTCGCGCGGGGTCATCATTACTGAAGGGCACGGTGGCGAATGGCTCGAGTGTGGCCTCGACGATGCCGAGCGGGATGGGGTTGGGGAAGGGGTCGTTGGTGATCTGGGCACCCGGCGTTGAGGCGATGGTGGCGAGCGTGAGCCCGGAACATGTGTGATGAAAATACTGGTCGAATCTCATTGTGCTCTCCTCGGCAGCGGCGGGTGGTCGACTCCGGAGGGAGTGTGCGGCTGGTTGCCCCTCTGGCAAGCGAGAGATCGCGTTGCGCCGAAGTCGGTCGAACTTCAACAGGGATGACGCTCACCACGACAGAACCGAGGTGGTGAGGCGGGATGGGCTCACGCCTGTGATCCGGGGCGCGGCGCGAGCGCACGTGCTGGGAATGCACGGGGCAATACCGCATCGATGCCGTTCAGCCACCCCACTAGCCACTCAAAGGCCTCGACGAGCCGCGGACCCGGGCGGTTGAAGTGTTGGTTGCCGTCCACAGCGACAACGCGGCCACCCCGCACCGCGGGAAGGTCTCGGAACCAGTCGACCTCCAACAGGTGGTTGGCTTCGGCGACAGCCTGGTCGAGCGTCAGGCCGCAAGGGCAGATGATGACCGCGTCGGGCGCGCTCTCGGTGACCTGCTCGGGCGTGACGGTGAACGAGTGACCCGCGGCGCGGTGGGACTGACCGGCGCCGGCGCCGGCGCCGGCGGCGTCCATGGGCGTCGTGGGGTTGAGCGGGTGGTCCGCGCCGGCCCGCTCGATGAGCTGCACCGTCCAGTGCCCCGCGACGAACATGGGGTCGGTCCACTCGAGGAAGAGCACGCTCGGGCGTGCGGCAAAGGGCGGGATGAGATCCATCGCGCGGAAGAGCCGTGTGCGGAGGTCGAGTACGAGCTGCTGGGCACCGGCCTCTCGGCCGATCGCGGTGCCGAGCGTGAGCGCATCCTCGAGGACATCTTCGAATGTCGTGGGGTTGAGCGCGACGACCGGTGGCGGCGGGTCGAGCCGGCGTGCGGTCTCACGGACGGTGTCGGGATCGATGGAGCAGACGGCGCACAGATCCTGAGTGACGATGAGGTCCGGCTCGAGTTCACGCAGCCGGCGCTCGTCGAGGCGGTACAGAGAATCGCCCGCGGCGAGTGCAGCGCGAACACGTTCGTCGGTCGCTGCGGAGGAGACGAACCGATCGTCGGCGCTGGTCAGTGCCGGCAATGTCCCGACGCCTGGCGGGTGGTCGCACTCGTGCGATCGCCCTACGAGCATGTCCGATGCACCGAGTGCAGCGAGCAGTTCGGTGGCGGAGGGCAGGAGGCTGACGACACGCATGGGAGGGAGGCACGCGATGGGATGGGGAAGGGCTGACCGCCCCTGTATGCTAGGGCTCGCAAACCGGCGGATGGTTCCACGACCGCGACCGAGCACTTTCTCCATGCCCAGGGACAACACCTCAACTCGATCCATCGGGCGCAGCCTGGTCTGGGCGATAGCGACGGCGGTGGTGCTCGGCGCGGGCACCGTCTCGCCCGCGGCGGCCCAGCCGAGCGAGGAGGCCGAGCCGAGCGTGCAGGATGAGCAGGACGACGACGTCGCCCGCCGCCGGCAGGAGGCCCTCGAGCGGCGACGCCAGTTGCAGCAGCAGCGGCAACAACAGCAACAACAGCAACAGCAGCAACAGCCCGGCGTGGTGGTGCCGGGGCAGCAAGTGAACCCGGAGGAGCAGGCAGCCGAGGGGCTCGCGCCCGAGGAGGTCGGCGAGCTCATCGGGTCGAACGAGGCGTTGTCGCTCAGCTTCGACGGGCCGGTGCAGTACACAGCCCTGCTCGAGCTGATCTCCGAGACGCTCGCGATCAACTTCGTGATCGATCCGTCGCTGCGCGGGCGGACCATCGAGTTCCGCGCCCCCCTCGAGATCCCGGCGGACGAGCAACTGGATTTCATCGAGACGCTCCTCGACAACGAGGGATTCGTCATCTTCCGAGATGCGAACGGGCTCTACTTCGTGGAGCCGGCGCAGCAGCCCAAACCGACGCTCGGCCCGGAAGACATCGAGGACGGCACCACACGCGTCTACCGCGAGCCGCTGCTGCTGCCGAGCGAGCTTCAGCAGCAGATCACCACGGCGCTGGGACAGGGGGCGCCCGAGCTCACGCGGATCCGATTCGGCGCGCTCGATGACCTCGGGATTCTGGTGGTGACCGCGTCGCGGCCGACGCTCCGGCTGGTCGACGATGTCGTCGCCCGGTTGATCATCGAGAGTGATCTGAGCTCGTTGCTGCACCGGTTCCCGGTGCTCAACGTGTCGTCCCCGACGGCGCTGGAGCGGGTGCTGAATCTCGCGGGCACCACCGGCGGCGGTGGTGCACAGGCGGCGCCGACGGGCCCGCGTGTCGGGCGGACGCAGCAGGGCCAGCAGGGTGCGCAGCCAACAGCTGTGGCCGCGGGCGGTGCCCTGAGCGACCGGCTCTCGGTCGACCCGCGCGGGAACGCGCTGCTGTTCCGCGGCACGGTCGAAGAGGCGGCCCGGGTGCGCGAACTCGTGCGACTCGCCGATGAGGTGACGCAACTGATCGTGGTGCGGTACGTGCCCGGGGCGGTGATCAACGATGTGCTGCAAGCGGCGCAGCAGCTCGGCTTGGGCTCGGTGGAGACGTCGGCAGCCGGTCAGGCGGGCGGCCGCGCACGCACGCCGGTGACCAACGTGAATCAGAACCAGGCGATAGCCGCGGGCAGCCGGTTTGTCATCGATGAGGTCAACGGCACGTTCTTGTACTTCGGAACATCGCCGCAGCAGGAGATCGTTGATCGCCTCGTCGAAGACTTCCGAGCTTCGGCGATCAGCCAGCAGCGTGTGGTCCGGACATACAAGCTGCGGTACGCCACCGCAGCGGGCTCGGGCGATGGTGGCGAGGACGCCGGCGTCGAGGTCCAGGGCATCGTCGACATTCTGCAGCAGCTCATCGAGCCGCCCGAGCAGCAGCAGACCAACGCACCCCTGCTGCCCGGCTCATCGCCGGAGGAGCGGGCGATCGAAGTGCTCCGCAACGTGGGCGTGGACGATGAGTTGATCGACACCGATGCGCTTTTGGCGGCCACGCCGGAGAACACCACGATCGTCGCCGACTCGGACCGCAACCAGATCATTATTTATGCGCCGCCGGCCGCGCAGGAGCAGTTCGCCAAGCTCATCAACGACCTCGATCAGAAGCTCTCCCAGGTGCTGGTGCAGGTGACGATCGTGTCGATCACGCGCGACGAGGATTTCGACCTTGCCACCGACTTTGCGGTAAGCACGGGGCAGTTTTCGATTGCCGGTGGTGATCAGACGGG
Organism: Planctomycetota bacterium; assembly: GCA_038747915.1. Taxonomy (GTDB): domain Bacteria; phylum Planctomycetota; class Phycisphaerae; order Phycisphaerales; family UBA1924; genus JBCDAP01. The sequence goes on from JBCDJJ010000046.1 coordinate 11,289, forward strand.
TGATACGTTCGGATTTCCCAGTGGCTCGTTCGGCACCGGCGGGTTGTCTGTGGGCGTGCTCGACAGTGCCAATGTCCGCTTCGGCATTCGAGCGCTCGAGGAGGACGGCCGCGGCCGGGTGTTCTCCTCGCCGCAGCTTGTCGTGACCGACGGAGGCACCGCGACGCTCGAGAGCCTCGCCGAGGTGCCGTTCTCGAGCTCGGTGCAGGATGGTTCCGGCAACGTGACCGTGACCCAGGGCGGCACCGCCGAGGCGGGCACCAACCTCGAGATCACGCCCCGCATCGGCGCCGGTGGTGATGTCGTGCTGGATTACACCCTTGAGCTCTCAACGTTCACCGGTCCGGCCGCGGGTGGCCTTCAGCCGCCCGCGGCGCGCGAGAACTACGCCAGCACCGTGATTCTGCCGACGGACACCACGCTGGTGGTGGGCGGGTTGCGGAGCTATTCCCGAACAGAGGGCGACGCGGGCATACCGTTCCTCAAAGACATCCCCTTGATCGGGCTCCCGTTCAAGGATCTCGATTTCAGCACGACGGTGTCGACTATCTACGTGTTCATCACGCCCCGCATCCTGAACGACGATCGCAACGAGAAATGGCGGCTGCTGAGCGATGGCCCGCTCGGCGAGACGGGCGTCGGCGACGGATGGCCGGAGCTGGAGCCCGCGGTGATCCCGATCACGCCGTACGTGCCCCTTGACGCGCGGCTCTTGCCGGAGAATCGTCTGAGCGAGCGGAACGGTCCCGATGCGGGCGGTGAGCCCGAACGCGAGTGACGGGTGGCGATCGATGAGCAGCGCCTCGAACGGCAAGCCGGAGAGCGGCCCCGGATCACCGGGGAACGGTGCGCCGCGGCCGTCTGCTGCAGCCGAGGTGTTCGCGCCGCTCGGCGTGACCGCCGATCACGCGGCCCGGTTCGCCCACACGCAGGGGGCCGATGACGAGCCCTGGGATGTGCTGCTCACCGCGACCGCGACCGACGAACACGCCGGGCTCACCGCGATCGCCGAGCGGTACGGGCTGGAGTACGAGGAGGAGCCGAGTCTCGAGGACTCGGCTGAGGTGTTCTACGAGCACGTGCCAGCGGGGCTGGCGCGGCGGCACCACATCGCCGGCCTGAGCCTCAACAAGGAGAGCGGCGTGCTCCGTGTGGCGACGGCGACGCCGCTGCAGCCAGCGGTGTTCAGCGCGCTCGAGCGCCTGGTGGATCTGCCGATCGAGCTGGTGCTCGTGCCGCGGGCCGCGGTCGGCAACATCATCAACCGGGGGTACGAGCAGCGACAAGACCTGGTCACCGAGATCGTCGAGGACATCCCGTTCGATGAGTCGGCCTTCGAGCAGGCGAGCAGTTCGCTCGAGGGCGCAACAGATCTGCTCTCGCTCGCGCGGCAGGGGCCGGTGATCCGGCTCGTCAACATGATTCTGTTCGAAGCGCTGCGCCGCAAAGCGTCGGATGTGCATATTCACCCGCTCGAGAGCAAGCTACTGATCCGGTTCCGGGTCGACGGGATGTTGGTGGACGCCTACTCGCCGCCGCTGAGTCTGGCGCCGGCGATCAGCTCGCGCCTGAAGGTGATGGCCGAGCTCGACATCGCCAACCGTCATGCGCCGCAGGACGGGCAGGCGGTGGTACGGATCGGGAGTCGCAAGATCGACATCCGCATGAGCTGCATCCCGACGATCTTCGGCGAGCGGCTCGTGCTGCGTCTGCTCGACCAGAACGCGACGAAGCTCGACCTGGACGCCCTCGGCATGTCGGCGCGGATCAAGGAGCCCTTCCTGGAGCTGGTCGAGCGGCCGAACGGGATCATCCTGGTGACCGGGCCGACCGGGTCGGGCAAGACGACCACGCTGTACGCCGCGCTCGAGCAGATCGACCGCATGCAGCGGAACGTGATGACCATCGAGGACCCGGTCGAGTACCACGTCGACGGCGTCGCGCAGATGCAGGTGAACGTGAAGCGCGGGGTCACCTTCGCTGCGGGCCTGCGGTCGCTGCTCCGGCAGGATCCGGATGTGATCCTCGTCGGCGAGATCCGCGACCAGGAGACGGCCCAACTCGCGGTGCAGGCGTCGCTGACGGGTCACCTCGTGCTCGCGACCCTGCACACAAACGATGCGCCCAGCGCGATCAGCCGGTTGCAGGACATCGGGATCGAGGCGTACCTGATCTCGAGTTCGCTCCTCGCGGTGCTCGCGCAGCGGCTGGTGCGCAAGCTCGTCTCGGGCACCGAGGGCGATCCGCACGGGCCGCGGTTCGCGGGGCGGCTCGCCATCCACGAGCTCATGCTGATGGATGATGCCCTGCGCGACGCTGCGACACGGACCGGTGACGCCGTGGCCCTGAAGAAGCTCGCGATCGAGCGCGGCATGCAGCCCATGATTGTGGATGGGTCGGACAAGGTGGTCTCGGGCATGACGACGGAGCTCGAACTGCGGCGCGTCCTGGCGGTCGAGTAGGTCTCGCTCGGCGTGTCGCCGTTCGTCACCGGTCGATCGATTCCCGAGTCCCATCGAAGTGATCGACCGGGAAGATGACGATCCGTGACCCCTCGCTTTGATCCTCCGGCAGGCACGCCACCAGCATCGCCACCACATCGCCCTGTTCATCGAGCACGATGTTCGGCCGCTCGATCCGGGCGAATGTCTGCTCGCTCCCGTCGGCGAAGCGAACCGGCTCGCTTCGGATGAGCACCGGCTCGTCCGACACGAGGTCGTAGCTCAGCCCGTTTTCTGACGTGTAGTAGGTAATCGCCTTCCAGTGGCCCGTCGCGTGTCCGCCCCAGTCGTTGAGCAGCACGTGGTACCGCCCGTGCCGACGCCACACGCACGGATCCTCGACCTCGAAATTCTCCGGCAGCGCATGCTCGCCCTCGCCGTGCAGGACCGTGTACGGACCGAAGATCGACTCGGCACGGAGCGCCTGCAGATGCAGCAGGCGATCGGGGTTGCGGGTGCCGCTCTTCTCACGAGTCGGGTCGAAGTTCGGGTTCTCAACCTTGACGCGGCGGAGGCCGTACACCGAGCCGTCTTCGTGCACCCACAGCGCCGGGTTGTTCGCGGGGATCTCGGGGCCGGGCTGCCGGACCCAGGGGTCTTCGATGGAGTCACTCACCGCGACGCCGCTCTCGTAGGCCGGCACGCCGATGTAGTACAGGTAGTACCGCCCGTCGTGGCTGGTGATCTTGGGGTTGTGGCACCCGATGGCGTCGAAGAAGCCCTCACCCCGCGCACGGAAGACCTCGCCCGCGAACTCGTAGGGGCCGAGCAGGTTGTCGGAGACGGCGCGGATGATGTAGCTCTGCTTCCAGTTCGAGAAGTCGCCGGACCAGCACGATGCGAACAGGTGGTACTGGTCGCCCACCTTGATCACGGACGGATCCCAGAGGTGATAGCTGTCGAGCCGAAACCCACCGCCGGCGAGCGGCTTGCCGAGCCTCGCCCGGAACGGATTGCCCTTGACCTCGCCGTCCGCGTCGTAGCTGGTGAACACCGCGGGCGACCCCGGCTCGGCGCTCAGTGGTGGTGCGCACCCCATCGAGACGATCATCGGACAGAGCCATGTGATCAGCGGTCGGGAGAATCTCGTCATCTCGTATACCCACGTCGAGAAGGGTGGCGGTGATCGGCGGCTCGACGCCGCGTGCGAGCCATCCGATAGAGAGAGGACACACCGAGGGTAATCCGGTGTACGCGCGCGGCTCGTGCGGGGCGTGTCAACGTGGTGTGCCCCGCCAGCCGGGACGACTCGCACGCCGGTGGCGGGCACCGGGGCGACGAGCCCATGCACTGGTGAGGGCGTCGTACACTTCCGTGGCTGGGCCGGCACCGAGACCGGCGTGATCCAGCAACGCTGGCGGAGGCCGAGGCCATCTCCCGGTACGCCGGTACTACACCGAGCAGAGATCGCGCGATCCAGACCCCGATGCACTGATGAGCACCGCCACGACCCAACAAACTTTCGTGTACCAGGCGATGACGCCCTCGGGCGGCAAGACCTACGGCGTGCGCACCGCGGCCGACTCGGCGGCCCTGGCCGCGTCGCTCCGCGAGAAGCAGTTACTGCTGCTCGGGCAGTACCGGCTTCCGATCGGGTCGACCGCGGCCCCGTCGGGCGGTGACCTGCCGCTCAAAGATGAGCTGGCGCTGAATCGTCAGCTCGCGACGCTGCTGACCCGTGGCGTGCCGCTCGTCGAGGCGTTGGAGGTGGCGGAGTCGGTGGTGTCGCCGAAGAGCCGCAAGAAGGTGGCCGAGCTGCGCGAGCTCGTGCAGGCGGGGGCCTCGTTTTCGAACGCGTGCGCGAAGGTCGGCGGGTTCGACGAGGTGGCGATCGGTGTGTATCGCTCGGCGGAGCGGACCGGGGATCTCGATGCTGCGACCGAGCGTTTGGCGGTGGCAGCCGAGCGTCAGCTCTCCATCCGCGGCAAGGCGGTCACGACGCTCATCTACCCCTCGGTGATCGTGATGGTCGGCGTGGTGTTGCTGTTCGTGATGATGACGTTCCTCGTGCCGATGATCGCGGAGCAGGCGCAATCGCTCGCCGCGGGCCAGGAGCGGGAGCTGCCGTGGTTCAGCAGCCTGATCTTCGGTCTTGGCCTGTGGATGCGGGACAACCTCATCTGGGTGCTCACGGGTGTCGGTGCGATCGTCGTGATCGCGGTGAGCGCAGCCGGTCCGCTCACGCGGGTGCTCGCAGCGATCGCGCGCCGCATCCCCGCGATCAAGCCGATGCTGCTGACCAATGAGATGGCGAGGTTCTTCTCGGTGATGGCCGCGATGACGCGGTCGGGCGTGCCGATCGCCGAGGCGCTCGGATCATCGGTCGCGGTGGTGGGGGATGAGAAGCTCCGGACGCAGCTCGACACCCTTCGTCAGGAGCTGATCGATGGTGGTGTGCTCCGGACCTTGATCGAGGCGGTGACCGAGCTGCCGCTTGCGACACGTCGCCTGCTCATCGCTGCGGAGCGGGCGGGTGACTTGGACCGGGCGTTCGACACGCTCGCGCAGGACATGGCCGAGGAGCTTGACCGGCGGGCGGACCGCCTGCTGGCGTTACTGGAACCCGCGGTGATCATCGGGCTCGCGGTGGTCATCGGTCCGATCATCGTGGCGATCATTGTGCCGATGATGTCGTTCCGGGCGGGGGCCTGAGCCGGCAGTTCGAGGGCGGGCCCGTGCCACTTCCGGGCGGACACCCCGGTATGGTTGTGCATCGGGCACCGGTCTCCTTCCGGCCCGTCAGGACAGACGAATCACCCACCCCAGCGAGCCCCGTGATGCCCAGTCAGCGCAGACGGATCATGACCCCGACCGCCACCCCGCACGGCTGCGCTGCGGCGCTCGGGCGGTCTTCTAACCGCGGCTTCTCGCTCATCGAGTTGATGGTCGTGCTGGTGATCATCGGCATCCTGGCGGGGGTGGTGGGGTTCAACCTCGTGGGCGCGGGCGAGCGAGCAAGGATTCAAGCAACCAAGACGCAGATGTCCGCGTGCGCCAGCGGTGTGACGCTGTATCGCAGCCATTACGCCGAGTTCCCGCCGGATGGCGAGGCCGGGATGCAGGCGTTAGTAGACGAGAATCTTGTTGAACCGGGCGCGATCATCGATACGTGGGACCAACCGATGTTCTTCACCTCTCAGTCCGAGGTCGCCGACTGGGAGATCTGGTCATCCGGTCCTGATCGAGAGTGGCAAACCGAGGATGACATTGTCCATCGCCCCGGTGGCCAGGGGTGATCGGGGTGCGGGCCGTGGCGCCACGTCAGGCGCGGGGTGTGACCTTCATCGAGGTGATGGTCGCGCTCGCGGTCGTCGGGCTGATGGCCGCCATGGCGACCGCAGCGATCATGCAGATCGAGCGCATGCGCGAGGCGGTCGTCCACCGCCGCGATGCGCTCGAGGTGGCGCACCGCGTGATTCTGCAGCACATCGATGATCCCAAGGTGCTGCAGGGGCAGGTTCGCCGGACGCCTCTCAACGACTCGTGGTACCGCTTCGATCTCACCTCGGAGGTCTTTCAGCTCGAATGGCCGACAGCTGGTGGCGAGGAGACGACGGTGCCGGTGTCGGTCTCGACACGGCTCGTCCGCGGGGCGGGGTTCGAGGAGCTGCTCAAGGCTCGTCTTCAGCGGGTGACCGTGGAGGTCTACCTCGACGAGCCCGGGCACCCGCTGACCGTGCGCGGGACGCCGATCGCGACGCTGACGCGCGTACACAACCCGCTGCGCGACCCCGAGCGTGCTTTTCAAATCGTGATCGACATGATGAGCGGCGAGCTCGACGAGATCAGCGGGGGGAACTGACGCGATGCCGGCCGCTCGCCCCAGACCGTGCCTCTCGTCTCGTGGCCACGGCTTCTCGCTCATCGAGCTGCTCGTGGCGACGGCACTCTCGGGCATCGTGCTGGCGGGTGCCTTCGGTGTGCTGACCGTGGTGTTGAACGCCTCGCGGGTGTACGCCGATCAGTACGACGACCGCGTGAATCTGCGTGTCACGCAGCTCACGGTGCGGAAGGCGCTCGAGTCGATGGTGGCCGGTGTGCCGCTCGAGTCGGCCCCCGTCGATCCAGCGGCCCCGCCGGACGGTGATGCGGAAGAGGAGGAGGAGCAAGGCGATGACGAGACAGCCCCGATCGAGTCCGAGGGCGAGGCGCTGAGCGATGTGGTCGCGGGCATCAACGCCGCGGCCGCCGGTGCCTCGGGTGTGCAGGCGATCGACCCGAACGCCGAGCCCGACTACTTCCAGCTGTACTACGAAGAGGTGACCGAGGGGCTGTTCGTGCAGCGGCTCGAGATCGCGGTCCGCGAGCCCCCCGTGCCGGCGCCGACACGGCGGGCGCCGGTGGAGTCGACCGGGTTCGGTGATGGCGGCGGGCTCGGGCTTCTGGGGCTATTCCCGAGTGCCCCCGCGGCGTCGGAGCGCCCAGCGGACCTGGTGCGCGGCGCGTTCCGGGCACGCTTCGATGACCAGGAGGGGTATCAGCTCGTGTGGCAGCCGATCGCACCCGGTGGCGAGCCGACTGTGCTGCTGAGCGGCGTGGTGCGACTGGAGTGGCAGGTGCTGCCCTCCGATCTGGAGGTCACCGAGTGGCCGACAGCGTATGCGGCGTACCTCAGGCAAGACTTTCCCTTTGCGGTGCGCCTGATCGTGGAGACCGAGCGCGGGGCGTCGGCCGATTGGGTGTTCCAGACCAACGTGATTACGCGAGGCACCTGATGCACCGTCGCCCGGGATTCATCTTCGCGACCGTGCTGGCGATGCTTGTGATCGTGACGATCGCGGTGGCCAGTCTGCAGTCGCGGATCAATTCGGAGGCGTTGCTCATCGCGAACGAGCTCGATGACTATCAGAATCGTCACGAGCTGCTCGGTATCCGCGACATCGCGGAGTATGTGGCGCAGACGATTCTCCCTGGGTCGGGCGGTGCGGACCGGTTGGGGCGGTTCGCCGCGTCGCAACGGTCGATGTTTCGCGTGCGGATGCCGGGCGGGACAGCCCTGGACATCTACGCGACCGACCTGCAGGGCACGCTCCACCTGTACCCGGACACGATCGGCAACGACAACGCTCGACGGCTGTTGGAGCGGGCGTTGGAGTCGCTCGAACCGCCAGCAAGCCGGTTCACGCGGGGGCTGGGCCCCGCGCGGGTCTCGCTTCGCGCAGCGTCCGACGAGGTGCTCGAGGCGATCCTGATGGGCGCTGCGGGTGGCTCGGCCGGCGTGCGGGGCGGCGACGCAGCGCCGACCATTGACGCGGACGCCTACCGGGTTCTGGACCGTGCCCGCACCGACCGGGAAATGGGCACCAACACGCTCGATCTGCGCGAGCCACTCCGTGCCACCCAGCTCACACACGCCGAGGTCGAGTCCATCGTGGCGGCCATCACGCTCGAGCCCGAGCTCTGGGGCCTGATCGTGCACGCGATCGAACCCAACGGGGATGCCACGTGGTATGAGATGGCGATCTCCCGCGAAGGGACCCGATATGAAACCAGGGCCTGGCGGCGGATGGGCGAGGAAGAGGCAGCGGAGATGGGCTTCGCTGCGGCGCGTCCCGACGCGTGAGCACCGATTGGGTAGATGAGCCATGATGTCTCGCTTGACCGGCACCCGACCCACCCCTGCGTCACCCACGAACGGCGATACCGATCGTCGGCACTTGATCGTCGGCGGGACACTGATCGCGGCCCTCGTTGCCGCGGTGGTGGTGTGGATCGTGCCGATGCCGTTCCTGAGCCCGCCGTCGATCGAGGAACTCGCGAGCACCCGATCCGGCGCGTCCGGCCCGCCCGGGTCGCGCTCACCCCAGTTCGGCCCGAGCATCGAGGACATCGAGGAGCGGTACGTCCGACCGGCCGAGCCCTGGCCCTTGCTGGGTGAACCACTCACGTCACTCATTGACCCACCTCCCGAGCCCGAGGAGGTGCAGGAAGAGATCTCAGATATAGATATCGTCAGCACCGAGGGCGCCGGCCCGGTCACCCCACCGCGCGATCCGCCGCCGTCCCTGGCCTGGCGGTACGTTGGCTACATGGGCAACGATGAGAACGCCTGGGCGATGATCGAGATCGCCGGTCAGCAACGCGTGTACGGCGTGGGTGATGCGATCCGCGACCGATCGTGGGTCAACGGCGAAACCGCTGAGATCATCGAGGTTCGACCGTCGGGCGTCATTGTGCGCACCAGCCAGGAGATCGAGTACGAGTTCAAGCGGGCCAGCACGCAAGAAGGGCCGCCGACCACGCCGGGACGGTGGCTCGATGCGAGGACCGGTGCGTGAGCGCCACGTGCCTGGTTCAGGCCGATCTGAGCGCCGCGGTGGTGCTCTCGCCTGGCGGCGATCGCACACCCTGGGCAGCGCCGATGACCGAGGCAGGGCGGCCGGGTGCGATCGTGATCCGCGAGCGGGCAGTCGAGCTGGCATCGTGGCTCGCGTCTCGTCCGGAGGTGCGGAAGAAGCTCGATGCGCTCGTCTTGGATGTCGACCAGTCGTTGTGTGTGTGGGTGCGCGCGACCTCGGCGGCCGAGCCGGTTGTCGCGGCGACGCTCGCATCGCAGCGAGAAGAGCTGGCGGGCAAGATGCCCGTCCAGGATGTGGAGGTGGTCCACACCGCGGGCCGCGAGACCCAGGCATCGGGTGAGGCGCCGCATGGTCGTCGGCGGGCGGCCTCGGCCGAGCCGGTCGGTGTAACAACGATGTGGGCGTCGCATGCACCGGCCAGACTCTTGATCGACCGGTTGGATCGGTTGGGCGTGCGTGTTGGTGCGGTGCGGTCGCTCTGGCACACGATGGCGGGTTCGGAGTCGATCGCCGGCGGTGTGCGCGGGTGGGTGGCCCACCTGGCGATCGAGGAGGATCGATTGGTCTGGGCGTGGGGGCTGGATGGCCGGCTGCGGTGCGGCGGTGTGGTGCGGGGTGATGCGTCGGCGCGGGCGGAGTCGCTCGCCGGCCGCATCGTGATGGACTGGCTCTCGTGGTCGGCCTCGCTCGATGTCCGGCCCGACCGGCTCCGCATCCTCGCGGAGGACGAGTCGACCGCGCGCGCGGTGGCCTCGTCGCTCGAGCACCGGTGGGGCGCGCTCGATGTCTCGATCGATCGGGCAACTCGGCCGGCGGAGGTGGCGGCGTCGCGTCAGTTGACGCCCGCAGCGGGCTCCCTGGCCTCGCTCGAACGATGCCCGGGCCGGGCGACGCGCCGCGCGTTCCAGGTGCTCGCCGCGGCGCTCGTGCTCGGTGCGATCGCGGTGGGCGGGCTCTCGCACCGGCTGCACAGTGGTTCGTCGGCGTGGCTCAGTCGCGCCCAGGATCTTCGTCAGCAGACGATCGAGCGTTTGCGGGCCGAGCGGTCCGAGATCGCGACCGACCCCTTCCCGGTGCAGCGGCTCCGCGCGATCTACGCCGAGATCACGAGCGAGCCGCCGCTTGCCCTGCCGCCCGAACCCAAGCCTCTTTACGGGGCTGCGGGGTTCGTGCTGAGTCGGCTCGCGCAGCTCGACGAGGCCCGGCTTCAGCAGCTCACGCTCGATGGTCGTGAGGGTGTGGAGGTGCGTGCGACCGTGCAGGACCGGCGCGAGGCCATTCTCTTCGTCGAGCAGCTCAACGAGAACGCGGCGGCAGCGAGCGAGGAGCTTGGCACCCTCGAGTGGGAGCTCGCGAACTCCAACCCGCGCGGGGACAAGGAACTGGCGTTCATCAAGGCGGAGTGGCCATGAGCGTGTTGGATCGAGACAGCGCGGCGCAGCTCCGCGGGATGGCAGCGTCGGTCGACCGCGCCAACCGCCCGTACTGGCTGGTGGCGATCGGCGGGCTCGTGATGACGGTGGCGGTCGTGCTGCTGCTGATCAGTGTGGTCGGGCAAGCGAGCGCGCGCACGCGACTCGGAGACGACAGCGCCCGCTCCACGGAGATCGATCGCCTGCTGGACCAGATCGCAGATGCCGAGGGCAACACGATCGACCTGGGGGAGCTCTTCCCGCGGACGCTGCTCGGGGTGCAGATCCGAGACCTTGTGAAGGCGTACGAGGAGGAACTCGCGGCCACGATCGACGCGGGCACGAGCCGGGCGATGCGGCCGTCGTTTACTGTCGGCTCGCGATCCGATCGTGTGTCGAACACCAACGAAGAACTGCAGCTCAGCGATGTCAGCATCCGATTCACGGTGCCCGAGATCGATCAGCTCACGGAGTTGATCGCGCGCTTCCGCGCCGACACCTATCTCCGCCGCGGATTCGTTCAGCGGCTTCAGCTCTCGCCCGCCAACGGCACCTGGCGCGGCGATCTCTTGTACCGCATGTACGAGGTCAACCGATGATGCGCCGAACCCGATCGATTCCTGGTCTTCCGTCGATGTCGCACGCGGGTGTCCATCTGCTCGGACTTGCCGGCGTGCTCACACTCGCGGGGTGTTCGAGCGGAAGCGGACGGGCCGCGAGCGCGATCTCCGGCCTTGATGAGGCGCATTCGCTGGCTCGGCGGGCGTACGAGAACGACGACACGATCCGTGCCCAGCAGCTCTACCTGGCCTCGGTGGAGGCATACCCCTCGTTCGCCTCGGCGTGGAACAACCTGGGCGTGCTGCTCATGGAGGATGGACGCCGCCCCGACGCCGACGAGGCCTTCGCTGCGGCGGCTCAGATCGATCAGACGGATCCCAGACCGGTCTACAACCGAGGGCTGATGCGGCACCGGCTGGGCCGGCTTGGTGAAGCACGAGCTTTTTACGCTGCGGCCCTCGAACGTGACCCGAACTACGTCGATGCCCTCATGGGGCACATCGAGTGCGAGATCACCGACGGCGTGGGCACGAGCGACACGATCGAGCGGATCGATCGGGCAATGCGGCTCCAACGCGACGAGGCGGCGTTGAACCAGCTTCAGTTGCAGCGCTTCCGGCTGCTCGACGAGCTGGACTCGGCCTCCTCGGTCTCGTCACGCTGAAACCCTCGCGGTGCGCCGAGCATTCTCGGACACCCAGGCGACACCAATTTCTGCCTTCCGGGCCGATCCTGGAAGGCTCGGGCCGCCGTGGGGGCTATGTTTGCTTCGAGCAAGAACACATGCGCTCGCTCCCGGTCGGTGCCGTGAGGGGCGTCAGCAATCAGGATGACCATGATGATCACGCGCGATCGCTCGTTGACTGCATCCCTCTGCGCCCTCGTTGCCGGCCTCGCCTGTCCTGCCATCGCGCAAGACAGCGTCGCCACCCTGCCCGGGGGGAACGATGCCTTGTCCGCCTACAACGACCAGGTCGTGACCTACGCGGTGGACTTGTCCGAGCACGTCTCCACCTGGGGCAACAGCTTCTTCCTCGCGCCGCTCACCAAGGCCTCGCTCGACCCAGATCCGCTGTTCCGCTCGAACCTCGTCGGCTCGACCGCGATCAGCCAGAGCGTGATCGGCCCCGTGAGCAATGACCGGTCGTTCGCGGTCTGGTCGGAAGCGGGCGCGGGCGTGAGTCCGACCGCGAACGAGGCGCCTGGCTCGGTGAGTCCTCAGAACTTTGACGGCCAGTTCTCCGTTGTCGTGACCGACTTGAACGCCTCGGCAAGCAACGTGGTGATCGCTCGGGTCGGGATTCGATCGGGTGTTCCGAATCGTCTGTTCGTCGAGCGGATCGTCGCGGCGTCGAGCCGGGCCGATGCGGGGCAGTCCGATACGTCGACTCTCGCTGCGGGTGGCGTGACCGCGGAGGCGGTCGCCACAATGCGTGTCGACGCGTTCAACACCGACGCGACCGATGCGGTGGCGGGCGACAACATCGTGTCGGTCGACGGTGTGCAGCGGGATGATGCCACGGTCAACACGCTGTTCAACCCTGGTTCGGGCAATCAGGCGGGTGATGGCGCCGCCACGACCTTCACCTGGGAGGCGCTGACCTCGCCAACGACGCTGCCCGCGGTGCTTCCCGATGGGAACAGCTTCGTGCTGGACTTCGATGGTGGCGTGCGTCTCGGCCCGCTCACGGGATTCTTGCCCTTCCCAAGCGGTGCTCGGGACCGTGGGAATCCGTCATTCGCGTCGACCGATCTGTTTGGCGGGATTGGGGTTGCTGGGACACTCGGCCGATCTCCGCAGAACGTGACGGACAGCATCAACCTCTACAACTTTTCGGAGATCCCGCAGCTCGTGACGAACGCGCAGGGCACCGCCACGTTGCCGCCGACCCTGAGTTTCGGTGGTCTGTCGGCGAGCAATGCCGAGTTCGATCAGTACCTGAGCCAGCAGGCATTTCGTGGCCCCCTGGGCCTTGTTGGTGTGGGTGTTGATCCGACGCGGAATGTCGTACTTGCTGCTGCGACCGCGCGTGATCCGCAGGCAGGGCAGTTCGTTGCGGTCGCGGCGTTTTCGCCCTCGCAGGATCCCGCCTGGGAGGTTGTTGCCTGGGAGGGCAAGCCTGTGCAAAACGGTCCGAGCGGTGCTGTCATCGGCGCGGTCGGCACCGGGTCACCCACCGCTTTTTCGGCGCCGGCGGTCGACTCAGCCGGCAACATCTACTTCGTGGGCGAGTTCGTGCCGACGGGTGAGGCGCCCCGAACGGGCTTCTTCAAGGCGCACCGCGTTGCCGCTGACCAGTTTGAGCTGGAGCTCATCCTCGCCGAGGGTGACCAGTACACGGGCGCCAACTCGCTCACTACCGCGACCGTGGAGACCATCGCACTCGAGGATTCGGACTCGATCGCCTCCGGCGCCTTCCACGGCGAGCAGTTGCTCCCCGATGCGTTGCCCGGCCGGACGCTCGGTCAGTCAGCAGAGCCGAACGCGTTTGGCGCTGCGGTGCTCAACGTGACCCTCGCCTACGACCGCGATGGGGTCCCAGAGCGTTACGACGTCGCGATGCTGATCCTGCCCGAGAGCGACGCGGCAGTCGGTCCGGAGTGTCCGGGTGACACGAACGGCGACAACGTGGTCGACGCTGTCGATTTCATCAATGTGCTGGTTGGCTTTGGTGGACCTGGCGGATCGTTCCTGACTGGTGACTTCGATCTTGATGGTGATGTTGACGCGGACAATTTCATCACCGCGTTGATCACCTTCGGATCCAGCTGCGAGTGACGGCGCCCGGCGCCCGCGGCCCGGCACCCGTCGTGGGGTTGTCGGCTGGTGCCGGTTTCAGCAGCCTGTGGTGTGTCCCGAACGACGCTGTCGGTGCGCGCCCGTTACCCAGATTATCAATGGATTGTTCGGGCATCGATCAAGAAAAGTGCTCCCCAGCGTTGAAATCCGTTTGGCAGAGCACGCGGATTGGGGTACGGTGTCTCTGCACAAGGACGGCGGCGGAACAGTTCTGTCGCCATAGAGAGTCAAACAGAGGTAGAGATGGAGACATCCATGAAGACTGTTATTGGTATTGCTGCAGTTGTCGCGCTTGCCGGCGCCTCGCAGGCCCAGATCCCTGCTGCCGGTCAGCAGTTCTCGGTGTTCAGCTTCGGTCAGGGCACCATTGATCTCACCAGCACGCTGTACGCCAGCACCGTGTTCCCCGGCTCGGACGATGTCGGCTTCAGCGCGACGCCCGGCGGCACCGATGCCTCGGACTCGTTCCTCACCTTCGGTGGTCAGCCCCCGGTTGGTGCCGGCAACGGCAGCCGCGCCGGCGATCCGTCCGATGTGAACTTCGCTCAGTTCCCCACCACGAACCCCGGCAACTCCTCGGGCTTCAGCAGTGGCAACTCTGAGATCGTCCTCGGCCCGGTGGCCTTCCTCCTGACCGCCCTTCCCGACGCTGAGAACGAGCTCGCTGAGCTCATCGCCAGCGGCCGTATCGTTTCCTCGAACAACGTCTTCGGCTTCGGTGAGGAGTCGCTCTACCTCGGCCAGATCACCCAGACCGGCGAGGATCAGACCCTCAGCGGCACCGACCTGGCCGTCACCTTCGCCAACCTCGCCACCGCTGAGGATGCGGGCAGCCTGCTCGTCGACCTCGTCGATGTCGGCAGCTCGCTCGACGACGGTGAGCTCGTCGAGGGCTACCAGGTGATCGCGATCACCACCAACGGTCAGACCGGCGGCTTCTCCCCCGGCCCGGCCACCGTGTCGCAGCTCTACCTCGTCGGCTTCGTCCCGACCCCCGGTGCGGCTGGCCTGATCGCCGTCGCTGGTCTCGCTGCGACGCGTCGCCGTCGCTGAGGCGACCTGACGCCACCGCACTGCTCGTGAGCCCTGTGCTCCCGAGTCTCTGAATCAAGAGTTTTATCTCTGTTTGGATTTCAAACGGGCAGGTTCGAAAGAGCCTGCCCGGTTCTTGCCCACCTCGTTCCGCTTTGATCGAGCAGGATCAGTCGGAAGCATGAGCGAGAAGGGCCTGGTAAGCGATGTGTGTCGACGCACTCTGGCTTGAGGGGTGCGTGTTCGCGCCCCTGCCAGAAAATGTGCTATCTTGGCGGTGAATCCGCTGGTCGCGCTCGCATGCGCCGGGAGCCGTGCTAGTATCAGGCTTGAAGGAGTTCGGCAGAGCCGTTCTGCCGACGGAAGCCTCAGTACACGTCTCCCGGAGTAGATAGAAATGAAGATTGCCTCTGTTGCTGCTATCGTCGCGCTTGCTGGTGCTGCGCAGGCCCAGGTTCCCGCTGCCGGTCAGCAGTTCTCCGCGTTCACCTTTGGTGAGGGCACTATCAACCTGACCAGCACGCTGTACGCCAGCACCGTGTTCCCCGGCTCGGATGATGTCGGCTTCAGCGCGACGCCCGGCGGCACCGATGCCTCGGACTCGTTCCTCACCTTCGGTGGTCAGCCCCCGGTTGGTGCCGGCAACGGCAGCCGTTTCGGCGATCCGTCCGATGTGAGCTTCGCTCAGTTCCCCACCACGAACCCCGGCAACGCTTCGGGCTTCAGCAGCGGCAACTCTGAGCTCGTCCTCGGTCCGGTGGCCTTCCTCCTGACCGCCCTTCCCGACGCTGAGAACGAGCTTTCCGAGCTCATCGCCAGCGGCCGTATCGTCTCCTCGAACAACGTCTTCGGCTTCGGTGAGGAGTCGCTCTACCTCGGCCAGATCACCCAGAACGGCGAGGATCAGACCCTCGACGCCTCTGGCCTGACCGTTACCTTCGCCGACCTCGTCACCGCTGAGGACGCGGGCAGCCTGCTCGTCGACCTCGTCGATGTCGGCAGCTCGCTCGACGACGGTGAGCTCGTCGAGGGCTACCAGGTGATCGCGATCACCACCAACGGCACCACCGGTGGCTTCGCCCCCGGCCCGGCCACCGTGTCGCAGCTCTACCTCGTCGGCTTCGTCCCGACCCCCGGTGCGGCTGGCCTGATCGCCGTCGCCGGCCTCGCTGCTGCCCGCCGCCGTCGCGGTTGAGTAGCGTCGAGCCACGCTCCTGTGAGCGTGTCTGACTTCGATATGAACACGGGCGAGCCCATTCGGGTTCGCCCGTTGTCATTTACGGGGGATGGAGGAAGATAGGACGACGAGGAGTTGGGCTGTTGTGCATCTCAAGCAGCAGGTCGGTTGTTGAGCCTGAAAAGGCCTGGCATCCGCCCGATGCCTTCTCGAGCAGACCAAGTCAACTCGTCTTGCCAGTCTCAGCGGTGGATCGACCGACTCCGGGACTTGGGTGCCACTGGCGGCTTGCCCGCCAGTGTTCAAGGGCTTTGGCGTTCGCACTGGTGGGCAAGCCACCAGTGGCACCCGCGACGAATTGACTTGGAACGCACTA
>JBCDJJ010000047.1:0-27360 GCA_038747915.1 Planctomycetota bacterium
ACCGCCGGCGCCAACCCCACCCAGGTCAAGATCGGCATCGATAACGCCGTCGCTGCCGTCGTCGCCGAGCTGACCAACATGTCCAAGCCCGTCGCCAACTCCAAGGAAATCGCCCAGGTCGGCACCTGCTCAGCCAACCAGGACGAGCAGATCGGCCAGATCATCGCTGAGGCGATGGACAAGGTCGGCAAGGACGGCGTCATCACCGTCGAAGAGGGCAAGAGCCTCGAGACCGAGGTCGAGCTGCTCGAGGGCATGCAGTTCGACAAGGGCTACCTCTCCCCCCACTTCGTGACCGACCAGGCCGCCATGGAGTGCGTGCTCGAGGACGCCTACATCCTCATCCACGAGAAGAAGATCTCGAGCGCCAAGGACCTGCTACCCGTGCTCACCAAGGTGGCCGAGCAGGGCAAGGCGCTGCTCATCATCGCTGAGGATGTCGAGTCCGAGGCCCTGGCCACGCTCGTGGTCAACAAGCTCCGCGGCATCCTCAAGGTCGCAGCGGTCAAGGCCCCCGGCTTCGGCGACCGCCGCAAGGAGATGCTCCGCGACATCGCGGTCCTCACCGGCGGTCAGCCGGTCATGGAAGAACTCGGCCTCGACCTCGAGAAGGTCGAGCTCAAGGACCTCGGCCGCACCAAGAAGGTCTCGATCACCAAGGACGACACCACCATCGTCGAGGGCGCCGGCACGAACACCGACATCAAGGGCCGCATCGAGCAGTTCGAGGCCCAGATCGACAACACCTCGTCCGACTACGACCGCGAGAAGCTCCAGGAGCGCCTGGCCAAGCTCGCTGGCGGTGTTGCCCAGATCAACGTCGGGGCTGCGACCGAGGTCGAGATGAAGGAGAAGAAGGCCCGCGTGGAAGACGCCCTCCACGCCTCCCGGGCAGCGGTCGAGGAGGGCATCCTCCCCGGCGGCGGCACCGCGGTCCTGCACGCCCGCAACTCGCTCGACGCCCTCCGCAAGAAGGCCGACGGCGACGAGCGCATCGGCATCGACATCGTCTTCAAGGCCCTCGAGGCCCCCATCAAGCAGATCGCTGCCAACTGCGGCCTCGACGGCTCCGTCGTCGCCCAGAAGATCATCGACACCAACAAGGCCGGCTTCGGCTACAACGCCCTGACCCACGAATATGGGGATCTCGTCTCCATGGGCGTGATCGTTCCCACGAAAGTCGAGCGGATCGCCCTCCAGAATGCGGCGAGCATCGCCGGCCTGCTGCTGACGACCGACGCGAGCATCGTGGAGATCAAGGAGAAGTCGAAGGCGCCGGCTGGCGGCGGGATGGATGACGATTTCGATTACTAATCTGCTATCTGTTTAGATAAAATATTTACGTAATTATACCCGCTACCAGCGGGTTTTCTTTTTGGAGACAGATGAGCATTGCAATCGATTCCAAATCCGTCATTATTCTTGGTGCTGGAGCTTCAAAGCATGCGGGAGCTCCAATCATGCGAGAGTTCTTCGACTCGGCATACGATCTTTCCCTAACTCATCCCGATCTGAAAACACAATATGAAAAAGTGTCAGAGTTTAGAGATCAACTAGCGACACGATTGCGTGACTTCGATTTTGATATACATAGTCTTGAAACTGTATTTTCTGCACTAGAGATGATGCAGCTAATACGAGACGAAGGTGATGATTACTTAGATTTATACAACGCCTTTTCACTAATGATTTCTTTAACACTCGAATACTCAATAACGTATGCTAGATCTATCGTGAACCACTACACGGTTTCCATGTATCCAGCATACGGATATGATATGCTAGTTAAGATTATAAGTGACAGCGCGGACGAGTATCATAAAAAATTCAACACATCATTCTCTCCACCAACAATCATCACATTCAACTATGACTGCGCCGGGTGCCACTGGTGGCTTGCCCACCAGTGCGGCCACCCAGCCCCTCCGATCACTGGCGGACAAGCCGCCAGTGTCACCCACCACCATCCACGCGAAGCCGCCCTCTCTCCCAGAGGAGGTGCGGAGGACACCTCCCCCGCCCACGGCGCCACACCTACCTCACACCGGCCCCCGATCCGCCCGAGGATCGGCGCTCCGACCGCATCCTGCATCACCGAGCACCATCGCGCGGTGGTGGGAGCATCGCGCTCCCACACCGGGAATGCTGGGCGTGTGTGGGCGAGCGTTCGTGGGAGTGGGACGCTCCCACCACCGGGCCTCGGGACACAAAGACCCCGGGTGCGACTGTTGGTTCGCCCACCAGTGCGACCACCCACCCGCTCCGACCACCGGCGGACGAGCCGCCGGTGCCGCCCACCATTCATCGAAAGGCGTCCCGCTTTCGCAAGAGGGGGTGCGGGGGACACCTCCCCTGCTCGTGCAGGCCAATGCGCACAAACACACACCCGGCGTGCCGTGGAAGAGCGATCCGAACCACGGATCGCCACCATCGCCCACCCAGGCCGCGTCGGCATCCAACAACACACGTCACCGCCAGGGCCACGCTCCTGATTCGTGACCACGAGCCCGTGCACGCGTCACCGCCGCCACTCTCGCGCGGTCACGACTGTTGAAAACACACGAAATCTGGTGAAAACCAGGAACCGCGTGGGCGCACCTTCCCACCCGCGCATTGTCTGGGTGCACGGGTGAGCACGGCCGGTGTGCGGTCGTGGGAGTCAACCACCCATTCCGTTAGAGAGCCCCGCACCGCCCGCACGGTTCCGCGCGGGTGGAGTGGAGCAGGCGTCGAGCTGCGCACGCAGCTCGCGTCAAGAGATGGAGGAGCTTTGCGATGCAGAGCCATCAAAGGCTGTGGTGCGCGCTCGGAGCGCTCACCGCAGCGGGACTCGCGGCGCCCTCGGCCGGTGCGATCACGATCGATCCCGTGAGCAACAACTCGTTCACAGGCGCCGCCGAGATCCCGATCGTCGGCGAGATCGGTGCCCTCGCCTTCCCCATCACCCTCGACACGACCGGGAGCGATGTCGACTTCTTCAAGCTCAATCTCCGCAGAGATCAGGTCATCGTGATCTCGACGGGCACGAACTTCGGTCCCTTCGTCGACTCGCCCGACACCACCCTCGCGCTGCTAGATAGTGAAGGCCAGCTCGTCGCGGGTGTGAACGACAACTCGGGTTCCAACAACCAGGCCGATGCGCTCGGCTCGCTCGTGCAGGCCACGATCACCGAAACCGGCGAGTACTTCCTCGTGGTGAGCGGGAGCGGCGACCTGGACTTTGACGGGCTGATCGACCCGGCGCCCGGCGACCTCACCAACCAAGCAGCCGCAGGACACGGCGAAACCGGTCTCTACCTGCTGAGCGTGTCCTTCCTCACGATACCCAGCCCTGGTGCGGCGGCGCTGGCCCTCATGGCCGGCGCGCTCGCGGCGACATCGCGCGCGAGGTCTCGACGGTGAGACGCCAGCGGACGTCGTCTCGACGGACGACGTCCAGCTTTGCTGCCCCGCATCACCAATCGCGGTGATCGGCGTGCGCCCCGACCGTGGTGGCTGCTCCGTACACTGGACAGAACCCTCGCCGGTAGGAGCCCCCCATGCGCACGCCGATCACCTCGATGCTGACCCTCGCGACCCTGTTCGCCGTCGCGCTCTCCGTCGTGGCCTGCAAGTACAACACCGCCACCGGTCGTCGGCAGCTCTCGTTCATCTCCATCCAGGACCAGATCTCCCTCGGCGAAGAAGCGGGGGCCGCTGCACTGCAAGAGGGCGGCGGGCCGCTCGGCGACTCGGTCGTCAACCAGCACGTCTCGCGCATCGGCATGCAGCTCGTGCAGCACGTCGAGCCCGCGTACCGCGATCTGCCGTGGGAGTTCACTGTTGTCGACTCGGACCAGATCAACGCCTTTGCACTGCCCGGCGGCAAGATCTACATCCACCGCGGCCTCATGCAACGCATGACCAACGACGCCCAGCTCGCCGGCGTCATCGCGCACGAGATCGGCCATGTGGTCGGCGAGCACACCAACGAGCGGATGAGCGGCACGATCCTCGCCCAGATCGGCGCGAGCGCGGGCATCGCCGCGATCACGAGCTACTCGAGCTCGGCCTGGGTCGCCGATGTGGTGCCGAGCTTCATCGAGCAGGGCACCGGCGTGCTGCTGCTCAAGTACAACCGCGACCAGGAGAGCGAGTCGGACACCCTGGGCCTGCGCTACATGACGAGCGCCGGGTACAACCCCCGCGGCATGCTCGAGCTCATGCAGATCCTCCAGCGTGCCTCGGCCGAGGGCGCACGACAGCCCGAGTTCCTCTCGACGCACCCGCACCCCGAGACACGGGTCGCGACGATCGAAAGGCTGCTCGCGGGCGACTACGCGCAGGCCGCAGCGGATCTTCCGATGCACGCGGATTCGTTCCGGCAGAACATCGGGATGCGAATCGGCACCGCTGGGATCTGAGGGTGGTCCGTTGGTCTGACGGTTGAAGACAGCTTGTGAGTCGGCGCGCGCCTGGTTGAGCTCGTCTGGCGTGTTGGGTAGACGACGATGGGTGGGTGTCTGGCGCGCGTGCCGGCGCCCGCGGCTGGAGTGTGTTGTTTCGGCAGGCAGGTGACTCGGTGTCCGAGGGCTTGCGCCCTCGGCTCGCTGGAGCGTGTGAGTGTGGACTCACCGGTTGGCTTTGTGTGTGGTGGTGGGTGGGCGTCCGGTGCGCGTGCCGGCGCCCGCGGCCCGGGGTGTTGCGTGTGCGTTCGCGCGAGGGGTCTCCCTTGCATGTGACGGTCTGCGCAGGGGTACCCCGTGAAAGAACGCTCGATCGAAGCGTGCGCTCGACGAAGCCGTTGAACCGGTGCACCTTGACGTGAAGCCGAAACGGATCGGCTTCAACACGTCTCGCGATGCCTCGTCACCTCGTTCGGAAAGGACCGAGCCATGCTGTCGTTCTGCGCTCTCCGCTCACTCGTCGTTCCCGCGCTCGCCTTCGCCGCGGTCGCCCTCGTGCCCGCGACCCAGGCGTCGGCGCAGGGGCGGTGCGGCTACCACGGCGGTCAGAACACCGTCATCGTCACCCAGCCGCAGTACACCACGTGCCCGACCACCGGCAACACCATCATCGTCAACCCCGTGCAGCCGATCTATCGGCCCGGCCCGGTGGTGATTCAGCAGCCCGTCTACCGTGGCCGCGGGTTCCGCCACCACCATGGCCGGCGCTTCGGCCACGGCTTCCACAGCCACCGCCGCGGGCACTTCCATGGTCATGGGTATCACCGATACGGGCGCCACTATTCGGGTAACTCGGTCGGCGTGAACACCGGCAACTTCGGGTTCTTCCTTCGCTTCGACTGATCTCCACACGACTTGCCGGTTTCCCAACGTGACACGTCGCGCCCTGGACGCCGAGCCCGCATCGTGGCTCGGCGTTTTTCGTTGGTGACATGGCGCCGGGGACATCGCCGGCGCGATTCATCGGGGAACCCCGACATCACGCCCCGGCCGCCACACGGCGCGAAGGGTTTGGTCGGCCGATCGGTTCAGAGGGGACCGCTGCTTCTGGCGGCCTGAATTGACCCCCTCGCCGAAAGGTTGACACATGTTCCAGTTGATCGCTCGTCGTGCTTCGGTCCTGTCCGGTGCGTTGGTGTCGATGGTTGCTGCGATGGGTGTAGCGCCCGCAGCGTCGGCCGGCACGGCGCTGGTGACGCCGGCGGTGTCGACCGGCGTGGCGCAGATCACGCCGGTGCACCATCTCCCGCGTCGTGCGTTCTCCACCGGTGCGCGGCACGGGCACTCGGCCCGTGCCCGTGTGCTTCGTCCGCAGGGCGGGGTGGGGAGCCGCGTCGTGCGCCGGTCACCGGGTATCGATGCCCGCCGCGCGGGTGTGCGTGATCTTGGCTTCGTGCCGGGTGTTCGGTTCGAGCGGGCGTTTGGCCGGACCGCCGAGCGGTCGGTTGTGCGCCGCGCGAATCGTTCGGTGCGGCGCGGGTTCGGTCATCGGCGGTTCCGCACACTCGGGCGTGGGCCCCGGCGGTTGCACTGAGACGTTCTGACTCCTTTGTTTCCAGTTCGATCGCGAGAGCCTCGTGCTTTCGCGATCGATTGCCTTGTTGATCGAGTCGTGCGTTGCTCGGTCCGAGGGCTTGCGCCCTCGGCTCGTTGAGAGTGTGGGCTTGGATTCATTGGTCGGCTCGGTGCGTGGTGATGAAGGGGAGTCTGGCGCGCGTGCTGGCGCCCGCGGCGCTGATCTGCTTCGTTGCGTAGTGGCCTTGATTTGGGCTCCGGGCGTGGCGGAGGGCTCTTTTTTGACGGACGTCGTCCCGAATCTGATCGTGGGTCGTGCGCGTAGTCAGTACCGGCGGATTGTGTGCACAGGGTGTCCGCCAGTTCATTGAACCTGCAGTGAGAGCTGCGAACACAGAAGGAGTTGGGCCATGAATCGAGAGGCCATGATTGTCGGCGCTGTGGTTGCGTCCGCACTGAGCGGGCAGGCGCTGGCGATCGATGTGATCGGCGGGCAAACGAGTGTGCTGCTCGATACCGGTCTGCTGTCGAGTGCTGCGGGTCTGGATCTGTCGGGTGTGTCGCCGGGTGTGGGCGCGGGAGAGCTGGGTGATGGGTCGGTGGCGTTCTCGATCAACTCAAGGACGTTCGCCCCGCTCCCGACGACGTTCACCTACACGGATGGGCTCGCGACATTTGGGGGGACGATCGAGCACCTTGGCTCGGTGTTCTTCAACGCCGATGCGGTCGAGGTGGGGAATTTCACGATCGGGTTTGATCAGAGTCGGGCGGACAGCGGGCTGTCGGGCTTCTTCGTAGCGTCGACCACAGGGGTGGCGGCGACGCTGTTCGACATCGTGCCGACGGTCGACCAGGCAGACGCGGGCGGGCTTGTGATCAGCGGCGATCTGCTGGTGTCCGCGGAGTTTGCGTCGTTCCTGGGCGACGACGGGCTCGCGGGCGCAGACGTGGGCGATGCGCTCGTGAACGCGGTGGTGCCCACGCCGGCGACGGCGGGGCTGGCGCTGGTCGGGGGCGCGGTGTGTGGTCGGCGGCGCCGGTGAGTGGATGGGCTGAGCGTTCGCGGTGACCCAAGGTCGGCGCGAATGCTCACACCGTCATCGACGCTTCCTTGTGGTGCCGTGGCTGGGCCGCTGTGACGGCGGCGGCCACGGCACTCTGTTGGTATTGATGGATGGGCCGGCTGTGGCTTGTGGTCCGAGGGCTTGCGCCCTCGGCTCGTTGGAGCGTGTGAGCTTTGGACGTATTGGTTGGCTTTGTGCGTGGTGGTGGTTGAGCGCCGGGCGCGCGTGCTGGCGCCCGCGGCTCAGATTGCGTTGCTTTGGGTGGTTGTGGCTTGTTTGTTAGACCTCGAGGAGGAGGCGCTCGGGGTCTTCGATGTGTTCTTTGATGGTCTTTAGGAAGGTCACGGCGCCCTCGCCGTCGACGATGCGGTGGTCGTAGCTGAGCGCGAGGTACATCATGGGGCGGAGGGCGATCTCGCCGGGTTTGCCGGGGTGCTCGATCGGGCGTTTGATGATGTTGTGCATCCCGAGGATGCCGGACTGAGGCGGGTTGAGGATGGGGGTGGAGAGCATGGAGCCGTAGACGCCGCCGTTGGAGATGGTGAAGGTGCCGCCGGACATGTCGTCGAGGGTGAGCTTGCCGTCGCGGGCCTTCTTGGCGAGCTCGAGGATGCCGGCCTCGATCTCGTGAAAGGCGAGGCGCTCGGCGTTGCGGAGCACAGGAACGACGAGGCCCTTCTCGGTGCCGACCGCGACGGCGATGTCGGCGTACTCGTGGTAGGCGAGCTCGGGGCCCTTCTCGCCGTCGACGAGCTGGGCGCCGACCGCGGGAACGGCGCGGAGGCCCGCGACGACGGCTTTGACGAAGAAAGACATGAAGCCGAGCTTCACGCCGTGGGTCTCGACGAACCGGTCCTTGAACTTGGAGCGGAGGGCCATGACGTTGGTCATGTCGCACTCGTTGAAAGTGGTGAGCATCGCCGCGGTGTGCTGGGCCTCGACGAGGCGGACAGCGATCCGCTGGCGGAGCTGGCTCATGCGCTCGGTGCGGACCGAGCGGGCGGCGTGGCCGTTGGTCGACGGCGCCGGGGCGTGGCCGTTGGTGGGCGCGAGCGGAGTGCCGCCCGATTGCGAGGCAGCGAGGACATCCTGCTCGCGGATGCGGCCGCCGGGTCCGGTGCCGCGGAGGGCGTCGAGGGGGACGTTGAGCTCGGAGGCGAGCTTGCTCGCGAGGGGGGTGGCGTGGGCGGGCTCGGTTGACGCGGGTTGAGCCGGTGGGGGTGGTGGTTCGGCGGTGGTGGTCGGGGCACTCGGTGGCGCCGGTGGGGGTGGGCTCGCGGGTCCCGCGGCTTGTGACGCGGGCTCGTTTGATGATGTTGCGGCACCGGCGGGAGCGCCGGCCGGTTTTTCAGCGGACTCGTCGAGCTCGCCGATGGTGGCGCCGACCTCGACGGTGTCGCCCTCCTCGGCGCCGTGCTTGAGGACACCCGAGCCGGGGCTGGGCAGGGGCATCGTGACTTTGTCGGTCTCGAGCTCGACGATCTCGTCGCCGTCGTTGACCCATTCGCCCTCGGCGACGAGCCAGGAGGAGATGACGGCTTCGGTGATGGATTCGCCCAGCGCGGGCACTTCGATGTTCATGGGCGATGCGGATCCTGATGCAGCAGAGTCAGGCCGGCACGCTCATGCCGCCTGCTGTTTGCTCTTGCGTGTGGTCTTCTTGGTGGTGGCTTT
This sequence comes from Planctomycetota bacterium, assembly GCA_038747915.1. Taxonomy (GTDB): domain Bacteria; phylum Planctomycetota; class Phycisphaerae; order Phycisphaerales; family UBA1924; genus JBCDAP01. The sequence continues at coordinate 8,699 of JBCDJJ010000047.1, forward strand.
GCTTTGTTTGGCTCGCGCGGGCTTGGCGGTGGGCTCGGCTTCGGTGACGGGGCCGATGGCCTCGGTGAGGAAGGCATCGAGCTCTTCGCGGTGCTTGCGGGGCGAGCCGACAGCGGGGCTCGGGCTGGTGGCGCGGCCGATGTAGGGCAGGTCGAGGTCGAGCTTCTGTCGGAAGCTCAGGCACATGTGGCCCCAGGCGCCGGCATTCTGCGGCTCTTCCTGGACCCAGACGAGCTCGGCCTTGGGGTAGCTCGTGATGACCTCGCGGAGGGCATCGAGCTTGAGCGGGTAGAGCTGCTCGACCCGGGCGATGGCGACATCGTCGCGGCCGGACTCTTCGCGGCGACGGAGCAGGTCGTAGTAGACCTTGCCGGTGCAGAGGATGAGGCGGTTGACGGCTTCCCGCTGCTTGGGCTTGGCACCGACGAAGGCGGGGTCGTCGAGCACCTCGTGGAAGTGGCCGTCGATGAGCTCAGCGGGTGTGGACACGCACGCGGGAAGACGCAGCAGGCTCTTGGGCGTGAAGAGAATGAGTGGCTTGCGGAAGCGGCGGAGCACCTGGCGGCGGAGGATGTGGAAGTACTGGGCGGGTGTGGTGGGGACAGCCACCTGCATGTTGTTGGCGCCGCAGAGCTTGAGGAAACGCTCGATGCGGGCGGAGCTGTGCTCGGGCCCCTGACCCTCGTACCCGTGCGGCAGGAGGACAGTGAGGCTCGACCACCGGAACCACTTGGCCTCGGCGGAGGCGATGAACTGGTCGAAGATGACCTGGGCGCCGTTGGCGAAGTCGCCGAACTGGGCCTCCCAGAGCGTGAGCATGTTGGGGGAGGCGAGGGAGAAGCCGTACTCGAAGCCGAGGACCGCGAACTCGCTCAGCGGCGAGTCGTAGATGCAGTACTTGGCCTGCCGGATCTTGCCCTCTTCGTTGACCGAGCCGACCTCTTTCTCGGTGCCGGCGACGCCCTGCTCGCGGATGAAGTTGAGCGGCGTGTGGCGCTCGGCGGTCTGGTGATCGACCAGGACGGCGTGCCGCTGACTGAAGGTGCCGCGGCAGGAATCCTGACCACTCATGCGGACGATCGTGCCCTCGATGAGGAGCGAGCCGATGGCGAGCTGCTCAGCGAGTGCCCAGTCGAGGTCTTTGTCCTCGGCGATGGCGTTCGCGCGGGCCTTGGAGAGCTTGGCGACTTTCGGATGCGGTGTGAAGTGATCGGGCCACTCGGCGAAGGCCCGCGAGATCTCGAGCAGATCCTCGCGGGTGACCGCGGTGCGGACCGGTGTGAAGTCCCACTCGTTGGTGAGGCCGACCCACCGGCGGTGGCCGGGGTCGGGCGTGGGGTCTTCCGGCGCTTCGCGGGCCTTGGAGAGGGCCGAATCGAGCTCGGTGTTGATCTGGTCGTGAACGGCCTTGGCATCGTCCGCAGTGACCACACCCTCGCGGGCGAGTGCTTCGGCGTAAACCTTGAGCACACTCGGCTTGCGCTTGATCTCGGCGTAGAGCTTGGGCTGGGTGAAGGCCGCTTCGTCGCTCTCGTTGTGGCCGTGCTTACGGTAGCAGACGACGTCAACGACGACGTCTTTGTGGAACCGCATGCGGTAGTCGAGGGCGAGCTGCATGACGTGGACAGCGGCCTCGGGATCTTCGCCGTTGACGTGGAAGACGGGGGCCTCGATCTGCTTGGCGAAGTCGGTGCAGTAGCGGCTGGAGCGGCCATCGTCGGGGCCGGTGGTGAAGCCGACGAGGTTGTTGACGACGATGTGGACGGTGCCGCCGACGGTGTAGCCATCGAGCTGGGAGATGTTGAAGGTCTCGGCGACGACGCCCTGGCCGATGACCGCGGCATCGCCGTGGAGGAGGATGGGGATGACCTTGTCGCGGGTCTGGTCGCCGCGGAGCCTTTGCTTGGCGCGGCACCGGCCGAGGGCGACGGGGCCGACGGACTCCAGGTGGGAGGGGTTGGAGGCGAGGGCGATCCAGATGTCTTTGCCGCGCTCCGAGACGTGATTGGCGGAGTAGCCGCGGTGGTACTTGACATCACCGGTGCCACCGTCTTGCTCGACCTCGTCCCAGAGGTCCTCGAACTCTGTGAAGACCTTGGCGTAGGGCTTGCCGACGACATTGGTGAGCACGTTGAGCCGGCCGCGGTGGCTCATGCCGAGGACGATCTCGGCGACGGCGTAGTCGTCTGCGGCGGAGTCGAGGGCGCGGAGGAGCATGGGCACGAGCGTCTCGCCACCCTCGAGGCTGAATCTCTTGACGCCGGGGTAGCGTTTGTGGCAGAAGGTTTCCCAGCCCTCGGCGCGGGTGAGCTGCTCGTGGATGCGCCGCTTGCGCTCGGGGCCGAAGGTGGGCCGGTTGCAGTGGACGGTCTCGATGCGGTCTTTGAGCCAGAGGCGCTCGGTGATGTTGGTGATGTGGTCGATCTCGACACCGATGGTGGAGCAGTAGGTGGTGTCAAGGATCTCGATGATGCGGCGGAGGGGCAGGGCGGTCTGGCCGTGGTGCTTGCCGAGGGTGCCGAGGTGGAAGGGCTGATCGAGGTGGGCGTCGGTGAAACCGAAGTACTCGGGAAGGAGGGCGGTGGGCGTTTCGCGCTCGCGGCCGAAGGGGTCGATCTGTGCGCACATGTGGCCGAGGCGGCGGTACGCGTTGATGAGGTGGTCGACCGCGGCCTGGACGGAGCCGTCAGGACCGCCGAAGGTCTCGACCTGGGGGGCGGTTGGTGGTGCCGCGGCGGTGCGCGGCGACGCGGAGGAGGGGGTGAGGCCGGCGGGGGGTGCGGAGGCGGCAGCGAGGTCGAAGCCTTGGAAAAACAGCCGAAGGTCGGGCGGCACCGAGTCGGGGTCGTCGAGGTATCGGCGGTGCTGGGCGTCGAGATAGTCGGCGTTCCACCCGTTGACCGAGGGCAAGACGGGCGACGGTGCCTGGCTCATCGCTGATCCCCGCGTTGTCTGCCCCCTGTGGGGCTGGCCTGCGCCATGACGATCACCCGAAGACGGGTCTCGGAGGTCCCTCGTGGCCCGCGCGGGCGGAGGAGACGGGTTCTCGGACGACTGAGGACCATGCTACCCGGCATCGACCGAGTGGACGGGGGGCGCCACAGAAATCGTTGATCCGGAGATGTGTGCGTGGGGTGGCGCGGTGGTGTGGACGGACGGCGTATCTACGGCCGGGGTGCCGATCCTGCTGGTTCGGCGACCCCTTCCGAGCCGATAACGCCCGCACACCGACCGAGCGCGGTCGGCCCCGGCGTACCCAGCGAGGGTTTGCACGCGATGGACGACGCGAGTAAGAACGGTCATGTGAGCGAGCATACGCGGCACCGCTACGACCTCGCCGTGATCGGCTCTGGTCCTGCTGGCCAGAAGGCGGCGATCCAGGCGGCCAAGCTTGGCAAGCGGGTGTGCGTGGTGGAGCGGCGCGATGTGGTCGGGGGGGTGGCGATCAACACGGGAACGATCCCGTCGAAGGCCCTTCGTGAGGCCGTGCTGCACCTGACGGGCCATATGGCGCGGACGCACCTGGGCGACCGGTACGAGGGGCCGGCGAAGAGGGTGAACGTCGAGGACCTGATCTACTGGTGTCAGCAGGTGATCAAGGCGGAGATCTCGGTGATCCGCTCGCAGATGGTGCGGAACGATGTGGATGTGTTCACGGGGACGGGGCGGTTCCTGGATGCCAACACGATCCGGATCGAGCACGGGTCGGAGGCGCTGACGCTCCACGCGGATCACTTTCTTGTGGCGACGGGGACGGCGCCCGCGCGGCCGGGCAACATCCCGTTCGACGACCGGTTCGTGGTCGACGCGGACGCGGTGCTGCAGCTCTCAAAGCTGCCTCGCACGCTCACGGTGGTGGGCGGCGGCGTGATCGGGACCGAGTACGCGTCGATGATGCAGGCGTTGGGCGTGAAGGTGACGCTCGTGGAGGGCCGCGACAAGCTGCTCGAGTTCCTCGACCCCGAGGTGACGGAGGCGCTGCAGTACCACCTGCGTCAGGCGGGGATGACCCTGCGTCTTGGGGAGAAGGTGACGAACGTCGAGGTGATCGATGCGCCGGATGGTGTGCGCACGCCGGAGGGCAAGCTGGTGATCGCGACGCTCGAATCGGGCAAGACGATCAAGAGCGAATGCCTGCTGTACTGCATCGGTCGCCAGGGCCAGACCGATGCGCTGAATCTGCAGTCGGTCGGTCTTGAAGCGGACCGGCGCGGCCGACTCACGGTGAACGACGATTTTCAGACGGATGTGTCGCATATTTATGCTGCGGGCGATGTGATCGGGTTCCCGGCGCTGGCGTCGACGAGCATGGAGCAGGGCCGGATCGCGGCGAGCCACATGTTCGAGAGCCGGATCAACCGCGGATACGACCGGCTGTTCCCCTTCGGGATCTACGCGATCCCCGAGATCTCGATGGTGGGGTGGACGGAGCAGGCGCTGACGGAGCAGGACATCCCCTACGAGAGCGGCGTGGCGAACTATCGCGAGATCGCGCGCGGGCAGCTGCTGGGCGATGACACGGGGATGCTGAAGCTGCTGATCCACCAGGAGACGCGGCACGTGCTGGGCGCGCACGCGATCGGCACGGGGGCGACGGAGCTGATCCACATTGCGCAGGCGGTGATGGCGCACAACGGGACGGTGGATTACTTCGTGGACACGGTGTTCAACTACCCGACGCTTGCGGAGTGCTACAAGGTGGCGGCGCTCAACGGGGTGAACAAGCTGGCCCACTTGGTCTGAGCTCAACTCGGATCAGTTCTGATCGATCGGGAAGCGTGAGCGCTCGCCGTCCCGGTTATGCGTGGACGGTCGACCCGGTCTCACCGCGGTAGCGCGCGGTGATCTGGGGCACGAGCACGTCGGCGAAAGCGTCTTGAAGTGATCGAGCTGCGGGTGTGAACCCCCAGTCGCGTTCGGCGGCGGCGCAGTCGACATCGGCGGGCCAGGAGTCGACGATGGCCTGCCGCTGGGCATCTGGAGCGAAGGTGATCTGGGCACCCGGGAAGTGATGACGTGTGAGGTCGGCGAGTTCGCCGGCGGTGGGCGCGAAGTGGGCGACGTTGTAGACGGTTCGGGTGAGGCGACTCGGCTCGGCGTGTCCGAGGGCGAGGGTGGCGTCGATAGCGTCTTGCATGAGCATGAAGGGGATGCGGGCGTCCTCGCGGACGAACGAGGCGTAGGTCTCGCCCTGTGCTGCAGCGTGGAGCATCTCGGGGGCGAAGTCGCTCGTGCCGCCGCTCGGCAGGGTGTGTGGGGAGATCAGGCCGGGGTAGCGGATGGCTCGGAAGTCGAGAACACCCTCGAGGCGATCGGTAGCGAGCTGGCGGTAGTGGCGGGCGTAGTAGCGACCCAGGTGCTCGCCGTAGAGCTTGTTGCACCCGTACATGGTGGTAGGCGAGAGGAAGGCATCCTCGCGGACGGGCCCGGCCGCGGCCTTGGCCTCGGTATTCGGAAGCCCGTAGACCGCGATGGAGGAGGGGTAGATGAACTTGACGGTGCGTCCGTGCGAGCGGGCCTGCTCGTAGGCGAGGCGGAGGAGGTTGAGCGTGCCGCCGACGTTGACCTCGTGGGCGGCTTCGGGGTTGAACTCGGCGCGCGTCGAGAGCAGAGCGGCGAGGTGGTAGATGGCGTCGATCTCGTACATCGCGAGCAGGCGGCCGAGGAGGAAGGTGTCGCAGATGTCGCCGACGAAGGCCTCGCGGACGAACGGGCGGAGGGAGGCGTCGAGCTCTCGGAGGTCGATGGCGACGATGTCGGCGTGGCCACTCTCGGCGAGCGCGCGGATGAGTCCGTGGCCGACCTCGCCGTTGGCGCCGGTGATCAGGACAGCGTTGGAGCGTCGCTCGCCGGTGTGGTGCCTGGTCATGCGTGTGTCTCTCTCGTGCTCGGCGTGTATCGGGGGGACATGCACCACCCGCGGGCGGTGATCGGTGGGGTACGGTGCCGGGATGTCCGGCGAGCTGATCATCATGAGGCACGGGCGGAGCGTGTTCAACGAGCAGGGCCGGTACGCGGGGTGGCTCGACACGCCGCTTTCACCGGCGGGGCACGCGGAGGCGATCGATGCGGGCCGGGCGCTCGGGGCGATCCGGTGCGGGTTCGATGTGGCGGTGTCGTCGGCGCTGATGCGGGCGCGGGATACCCTCGACCTGGTGCTCGGCGAGGCCGGCCCAGCGGGTCGCGTGGTGCGCGACTGGCGGCTCAACGAGCGTCATTATGGGGCGATGCAGGGGCTGACGCTCGAGGAGGGGCGATCGGTGGTGGGCGAGGCGGCGGCATCCCGGCTCATGACGGACTTTGATGCGCGACCGCCGGCCACGCCGGCACCGGCGCTGGCGGACGGTGAGCCGTTTTCAGAAACCCTGGATGAAGCCGGCGATCGTGCGCACGCGGCGTGGCGCGAGCACGGTGAACCGGCCTGGCTCGAGGGCGGGCGGGTGGTGCTCGTGGCGCACGGCGGTGTGCTGCGTGCGCTGCTCGTTCGGCTCGGCGCGGTGTCGGTGCAAGAGGCTCGGGGGGTGCGTCTTGGCACCGCGGTGCCGATGCGTGTGACACCCGAGATAGGGGTTGAGCCGTGTATTGAGACGTGTGGTGATTCGTTCACAGGGTGGACATAGTGAGGTTGACTGCGTCCGGGAACCACCGCGTGGCCTGTTTGCGCGAGTCAAATACATAATGGAAAGCTCACCTATGTGGGCGAGTTGGTGTCGGCGCAAAGCCGATTGTGGAATTGGCCGACGTATTGCCTACGCCCCGCGTCGAGGATTGTCCCATGCCCGATCCCACCGAGCCGAACGCGACTCCTCTTCGAAGCGAGTTCGCTGACGATCCGGATATGGCCGAGCTGATCGAGCTGTTCGTGGCGGAGATGCCCGACCGCGTTTCGGAGCTGCATCGTTCGCTTGAAAGCGGTGACATTGATCAGTTGGAGTCGATCGCGCATCAGCTGAAGGGTGCGTGCGGTGGGTACGGCTTCGAGGTGATCGGCCACGCCGCTGCGGCCCTTGAGCAGGTGGTGCGTTCGGGCGAGCGTGATGTATCAGCGCTGCGTTCGGAGGTCGAGTCGCTTGTCACGCTGTGCAGCCGGGCGATTGCCTGAACACTGACCGAGAGGAGAACCATTGCTCGCCCTGACTGCGAATGCTGGAAAGCCTGTCTTGCTCGTCGTCGACGATTCGCCGGCGATCCACCGCTTGCTGAGCGTGAAGCTACGCGATGAAGGTCTCGAGTTCCTGACCGCCTACCAGGGCGAGGAGGGGCTGGAGCTCGCGGAGGCGCATCAGCCGGCGCTGATCCTGCTTGATGTGAACATGCCGGGGATCGATGGGTTCGAGACGCTCCGGCGGCTGAAGTCGCACCCCGAGACGATCGAGATCCCGGTGATCATGCTGTCCGGTGATGATGCGCCGGAGCAGAAGGTGATGTGCTTCGAGCTCGGCGCGACGGACTTTGTGACCAAGCCGTTCGACGTGTCGGAGCTGCGGGCACGGATTCAGTCGGCGCTGCGGATCCGCACGCTGCTGATCATGCTCGCGCAGCGGGCTCAGGTGGACGGGCTCACCGGTTTGTACAACCGCGCGGCGTTCGACACGACGGTCGCGAACGAGGTGGCGCGGAGCATCGAGGAGGGAGAACCGCTCACCCTTGTGATGAGCGATCTCGACCGGTTCAAGCGGCTCAACGACACCTTCGGGCACCAGGCGGGCGATGCTGCGATCGCGAGCTTCGCGCAGGTGATGGCCAACGAGGTGCGGAGCTACGACTTCGCGTGCCGGTACGGCGGCGAGGAGTTCGCACTGATCCTGCCCGGCACGGCGCAGGAAGAGGCCACGGTGCTGTGCGAGCGGATCCGCCGCGAGGTGGAGCAGTTGTCGTGGGCGAAGTACCCCGAGATGTCGACGACGGCGTCGTTCGGGATGACGAACCGTGCGAAGGATCCGGCGACGCCCGATGACCCACGGTCGTGGGTCGAGGCTGCGGACGATGCGCTGTACATGGCGAAAGAGAACGGTCGCAACCGGATCGAACGATTCGGTGGGGATGGGACAGATCTGGATGACACGCTGCCGGTGCGTCTGGCGGGGTGAGGCAGCAGCGCCGCTTGGGCGAGCGCATCTTGCGTCGTGTTCCTGGGCCGGGTGAGAGGCGCGTCTTGGGCCCTGGGCCGGATGCTCAACATCCGTGAGCCAGTGTTCATGGGAGCAGGATGCTCCCCCACCGGGCACGGCACTCGACGAGACGCGATGCGCTAGATCCCCCACTTCTCGAAGAGGGCAGCGTTGTCTGATGATTGAGCGGCGCGTTCTTCGGCGGCTCGGTCGTCGTCGAGCTCGGCGTGGCGGACGAGCGAGCCGGGGCACGGCGCGACCGACAAGCCGGCGTGGTGCCAGACTTTGAGGGAGAAGTCGGGGTCGGCGCCGTACATGACATAGCGCTCGTCGAACCAGCCGAGGCGCTCGCCAAGCTCGCGGCGGCAGAGGCCGAAGTTCGCGTAGAGCAGCCCGCGGACATGCAGCACGGCGTAGGCGATGTCTTCCACGACGATCTGGTGGGCGATGTTGCGGCGGACGGGTGTGTCATGGAAGAAGGCCGCGAGGCCGACGCTCGCGTGGGCCGGGGCATGGAGGAAGTTCAGCGCGTTGCCGAGCGTGTGGGGCATGAGGAGGCAGTCGTCGTTGAGCTGACAGACGAACTCGGCGGTGGCCGCTGCGAAGCCTCGGTTGGCGGCGCGCACGAAGCCGGTGCGCTCGGGGTCGACCAGATTCGTGATGTGCGGTCTCGTGGCGAGCAGCTGCTGGGTTGGTGTGTCGCGCTCGACGGTGACCGCGATCACCTCGTGCGGGACCGTGGCGTGGGCGTCGATCGAGTCCAGCAGGGTGGCGAGCGACTCGGCCCTGGCGAGGGTGGGGATGACGATCGAGACGATCGGGGTGGGGGCCGCCATATCGGTTTCAGCGTACGCGGGTGCATGCTCTGGCGGGAATGGACCGATATGGATTTTCGTGGCTGGGCCGACCACCATTCGGAGCGATTCGAGCGTCTTTGACGGGGAGAACCTCGACGAGTGGGCGCTGGTCAGCGCGGTCGCACTCGGCGGCGAGCCGGGCGTGGTGGTTGATGTGGGCGCGTTCTACGGTGGGCAGCTTCGTGGGTTTGCGAGGTCTGGATGGAGGGTGATCGCCATCGAGCCGGACCCGGCCAAGCACGCCAAGCTGGACACGCTTGCAGCGTCGCACCCCGGCGTGACGGTGCATAAGTGCGCGATCGGCGAAGCACCTTCTGACGATGCGGTGCTGTTCTCGAGCGAGGAGTCGGCGGGGATCTCGTCGCTCTCGGCGTTTCGTGCGACGCACACCGAGTGCGCGCGCGTACCGGTTCGACGGCTCGATGCGCTGATCGACACCGCGACAGCCCAGCAGACGCGGGTGCTCAAGGTCGATGCGGAGGGGCACGATCTGTTCGTCCTACGGAGTTGGGACTGGGCGGCCGGCACGCCCGACCTGGTGGTCGCGGAGTTCGAGGACCGCAAGTCGGTACCGCTCGGCTACTCCGCAGCGGATCTCGGCGGGTTCCTGCTCGAGCGCGGGCTTCGAGTGTTTCGCTCGGAGTGGGCCCCGATCGAGCGGTACGGGGTGCGTCACCGGTGGCGGCGGATTACGCGGTACACGGGCGGCGAGGATCTGGTGGACGACGACGCGTGGGGCAACTACATCGGCGCGCGGGATGACGCGACGATCGATGCGGTTGTGGAGTCGCTGGGGCCGTCGCTGGCATGACGGCGGCTGGTCTCCGGTGGATCGGGTTGTTCGGTGTGGTGTATTACTCGGTCGAGAGGCGGGCGAGCGCCCCGCCGTCGGCGACGAGCGCCTGACCGGTGACGAAGCTCGACCGATCGGCATCGGCCAAGAAGAGGACGACGCGGCCGATCTCCTCCGGTGTGCCGACGCGGCCGAGCACGTGCTTGGAGCCGAGGCCACGGACCAGGGCATCGAGCGTGTCGCCGGTGACGTGGCCGCGTGTGAGGCCGGCGTGGAGCATCGGCGTGTCGACAGCGCCGGGGAGGACGGCGTTGACGCGGACGCCGGCCTCGCCGAACTCGAGTGCTGTGGCCCGTGTGAACGCGAGGAGGGCGCCCTTGGAGGCGGCGTAGGCGGCGATGTTCTTACTGGTGGCCATGGCGTGGACGGAGGAGACGTTCACGATGCTGCCGCCGGTGCGTTCGAGCATGGGGAAGGCGTAACGCATGGAGAGGAAGACGGACCGGAGGTTCGAGGCCATGACCGCGTCCCACTCGTCGGGCGTGGTGTCGACGATGGGCTTGCAGATCTGGAGGGCGGCGTTGTTGACGACGGCGTCGAGGCGGCCGTGGTGCTCGGCGACCTCGGCGTAGATCCGCTCGGGGGCCTCGGGGTCGGCCATGTCGGCATTGATGAAGGTGGCGAGGGGGGAGGCGCCGGTGTCGGTGTCGCTCTGGGCGTGGGGGCGGCGGTCAACGCCGACGACGGCCCATCCCTCGGCAGCGAAGACGGATGCGGTCGCGGAACCGATGCCCCCGGACGATCCGGTGATCAGCACGACACGAGGCTGGTCCGCCCCGGCGGCGCTCATGCGGACAGTCTAGGGCGTGGCTGAGGTCGTGCCGGGGTGACGGCCATGAGTTCGGTGAGGTTGGCGATGGTGCGCTCGTGCACGGCCATCGCGGCTCGCGGCGAGGAGTTGGCCTGGTGCGGCGTGAGCACGACGTTGGCGCACTCGAGGAGGCCGGTGGCGGCGTCGGGCGGCTCGGACTCGAAGACGTCGAGACCGGCGCCGGCGAGGCGGCCGCTCCGGAGCGCGGCGACGACCGGCGCCGTATCGACGACAGGGCCGCGGGCGGTGTTGATGAGGCGTGCGCCGGGTGTCATCTGCGCGATGGTGTCGGCGTTGATGAGACCGCGGGTGGTGGGGTTGAGGTCGCAGTGGAGTGAGACGACATCGGCGCGGGCGAGGAGTTCGTCGAGCGGGAGGTGCTCGGCACCGGTCTGGTCGAGCACCTGTTGGGGCGGGCGGATGGGATCGGCGCAGACGATGGGCATGCCGAAGGCCCGCGCCCGGCGCATGACCTCCTGGCCGATGCACCCGGCGCCGACGACACCGAGCGTGAGCTCGGCGAGCGCGGGGCCGTCGAAACGGTCCCACCCTCCGGCCTTGATCGAACGATCGTGATCGATGAGGCGGCGGGTCAGGGCGAGGAGGAGGGCGAAGGTATGGTCGGCGACGGGGACGGTGAAGGCATCGGGCACGTTGCGGACCGCGATGCCGCGATCGCGCGCCGCGTCGAGGTCGATGGCGTCGAGCCCGGTGCCCCACTTGCAGATGACGCGGAGCTCGGGGCACGCATCCATGACCCCGGCGGTGAACCGGTCGCCGCCGCAGATGGTTCCCGCGCACCCGGCGAGCGCCTCGATCAGCTCGTCTTCACTCAGGCACTGGGTGACCGTCGCGAGCGAGGGCTCGAACCCGGTGCGTGCGAAGTGTGGTTCGACGACCTGCCAATCGCGGAGCATGCGTGGTCCGGAGATCAGCACACGCTCGCGGATCGTCACGCCGGCACCCCTTCGGCTGGCACATCGATGTGCTGGCCAGCATCACACCAGTCTACAGCGGCGCCGAGCCCGGCACGGGCGGCGAGCTCGGCCAGCTGCCAGTCGGTCTCGGTGTCGATGTCCATCGCTTCGATGCGGTCGATCTCGAAGAAGAGGGGACGCTCGCCGATGCGCCGGCCGCTCTTCTCGAGCATCACGCCGTCGAAGAGGTACATGGTCGAGTTGTCCTCGTAGATCGCCGGGAGGTCCTGCGTGCGCTGGAGCTCGGCAGGGTCGTGGTTGATCGGGAAGCCGGCGTCGTCGTAGAGCCTCGTCTGCCAGCGTGTGACTCCGAGGAGCGAATCGGCATCAACAGTGCGCGCGCGGAAGGCGTCGATCGCGGCATCGATGGTCGCGGCGCGGAGCAGCGGTGTCGTCGCGTGCATCTGGAGGTAGAGCGACGCGGGGGCCTGCGCGATGGTATGACGGAGCACATCGTGCATCGGCACCTCGCCGCCGCGCAGAGTGACCGGACGCTCGACGCGGAGCACCTGCGGGAAGGCAGAGGCGACATCGCTCAGGATCTCGTCGCTGTCGGTGTCGACCGCGATCGCGTTGACGCGCTCGGAGGCGGCGAGGGTCTCGATGATGCGGTGGTAGAGGGGCCGGCCGAGGAACGACCGGCGGTTCTTGCCCTGGACGCGCTCCGAGTCGTGGCGCATCGGAACAATGGCGAGCACTTCGGCGTGTGGGTTGGTCTGGATCACGCGGCACCTGCCTGCTGGTGGGCCAGCTCATGAGTCGCACGGGAAGCGAGGGCGGGGATGTGAGAGAACGTCCGCGAGCGGATTTGTGTACCGATGAGTTCTGCGGCGTCGAGCCAGCGCGAGAGCGTGTCACAGTGCTGGCGGTAATAGTCGTTGTAGGTGATCGAGAAGAAGCCCGGGTGGGCACGCTGAGCGTCGTTCATTTTCGTCTCCTCCAATTGAGCGGCCGCGTTGTGCGACCAGAAGTACTCATCTTCATCGAGCGGCCGCCCGTCGCAGCCAACAATATCGAGTGCTTTGGCGAATGAACACGCCACGGGGATCAACATCTGGGTCAGGACGTTTCGTGTTGCGGTGACTTCGAATCGTGTCCGCACATCGAGATTCGGTGCATCGCCGGAGACTTGGGGGATGCCGATCAAACGATCGGTGACATCGGCGGGGAGGTGATGTTCGTACACCAGCAAATCTCGGCTCGGGCAGAGCACCCACAGGTTGCGTGCGCGCACCTGGCGGACGAGGTGTGCTCGGAACTCACCTGCGTAGGTGGATGGCCCGGAGTGGAAGACAGGATCTGCGCAGCAGACCGCGACCGGATCGATGTGGTCGAGCAGTGCATCGTTGCGAACCATGGAGTTGCAGGCGATCGAGACACCAGCGGAGAAATCCAGTTCGCGCGCGTGGTCGAGGGACGGCCCGGTGCCGAAGAGGTTCGCGATCGTGTCGCGGCCGGTCGCCCGGATGTCGGCGAGGAACTGGTGAAAGCGTTCCCGTGATTGATGGTTGTGCTCGGCGGGGGTCGGGTCGAGGTCGGCGCTGAGGTGCGCCGCGAGCGCGGCGCTGAGCGGCTGACCGATCGGGTCGAGGTTGATCACGCGTCGTCCGGAGCCGGCGAGTGCGGCGAGCGACGGGTCGGTACGCCACGCCAGGACGATGGACGACTTGGCGACCGCATCCGAGACGGCCTCGGGGTCGCTCACATCCACCGGGGTGATCCGGGCGTCGAGGACCGCGCCCGCATCGACGGCAGCGGTGTCGAGGAAGGAGGGGGCGTCGGCGGCGTTGAGCGCGGCCGGGCGAGCTGTCGCGACGAAGACGCGCCGGATCCGAGAGTCAACAGGGGCGAGGGCCCATCCGAGGCGTGCGCGGTGATCGGCCCACTGGGCCGGATCCTCGACCGGTGGCCAGATCAGGATGTCGAGCGGCTCGTCGTCGAGGCTCGATGGGCCCATACTGGTGCTGTGTGCGGTGTCGTAGAGCCTGATGACGTGGAGCCCGGCATCGCGGAGGGTGGCGCTGGCGCGCCACATCGCGTCCTCGGCGGTATCGGAAGACAGGACGATCGCGTTGATGCCCATGTGCAGCACATCGGTCCTCGACACGACCGGGATGTTCCACAGACGCGACCCCGCGCGGAGGGGGTCGTCGTCGATGATGCACACGATGTCGACAGGCGGATCGGCGAGGGCACCGGCCATGCGTCTGGTGTGCAGGCCGGCGCCGTAGATCGCGACACGATTGAGGTTGCGCCGCGCGCATCGAGCGAGCGCGGTCCGCATCGGAGCATCACCAAGGTTGAGCGGTGCGCCGCTCGCGTTCACCGTGTCGGACGTTGTTTTCATCTTCATGAACCGCCAGGCATGGTGGGAACTCACCGCCGGTATCGGACCATCGGCCCATGATGGGGGGTGCCTTGAAGGCTTGTGTGGATCAGACGTCCGATTCCACGAAGTGGCCGCCTTTCGAGGGATGTTGCCCTCATGTCACCCACCGGGATGAGTGATGCCACAGCCGGGTTCGACTGATCAAGGGATACGTTCACTCGATGTGGGCGCATCAACTTCGGGTGATGACGGCACATCTTCGGGTGCTGTGACTCATGTTGGTGATCGCCGCAGGTTCACAGTGCTCGGCGCATCGCACGCGATGGTTGACGTGTTCCCGGTGAGCATGACAGCGCTGATTCCTGTGCTGACCGAACGACTATCGCTTGCAAGTTGGCATGAGACCGCGATCTACATGATCACACCCCTGTTTGCCGGGGGGTGCCAGCCGGTGTTCGCGCGGCTCACGGATAAGTACGACATTCAGCTTTGCGGGCCGCTTGGGCTTGCGATCACTGCGCTGACGCTGGCGAGCATCGGGTTTGCAGAGAGCTTTGCGCAGCTTGTGGTGCTGCAGGTGATCGGTGTGATCGCCTCTGGCATGTATCACCCTGTGACGACGGCGACCGCGGGTGCGCTCGGCGCGGGCATTCTTCGCAATGGTCGCGCGCAAGCGATCGGTTTGTTCATCGCGGCGGGCATGGCGGGGCAGACGGTTGGGCCGATCATCGCGAGCCGTGTAAATCGAGTCTTCGGGATGGAGCACCTGGCGTGGCTGATCGCGCCCTCCCTTGTTCTTGCATTGGTGCTGCACGTGATGGTGCGCGGTGTACCCCACCGGCGCACGCGCGTGGATGATGAGTCGCCCGTGTTTGATCGACATGAGAGTCATCGCCGATGGTGGTATGTAGCGATGCTCGCGGCGCAGAACGTGCTGCGGTTCATCACGCAGTCGGGCATGTTCTTGATGTTCAACCTGTGGGCGGAGTCGGCGGTGCGTCGGGACGAGCGTTCGCTCGCGATCGCGGCCTCGTCGGAGACGCCGGATCTCGTGCTCGGTGGTCTCGCGTCGAGCTACTCGGCGAACCTGCTCGCGGCGATGACCGCGGGCATGTGCGTGAGCGTGCTCTCGATGGGACGGCTGGTGCGGCGCGGGCGCGAGCGTGCGCCGCTCATCGTGTGCACGGTGATCGGCGTGGTGACGATCGCGGTGATGGGATGGGTGGGCGACGCGTCGGTGGCGGCGTTCGGGCTTGGCACGTGGACATTGATGCCGGTGTACATGTGCGCGTTCGTCGCACCGGTGGGGTTCTTCGGGACCTTTGCGGTGGTCACATCGCTCGCGCAACGGCTCCACCCCGATCACACGAGTCTCGTGACGTCGCTCAACATGGGCGTGGGGTGGATGATCTCGGCGATCGCGCCGGTGCTGGCGATCGGGTTCTTCGGATGGGTGTCGCTCGAGAACGCACCGATGCTCTCCCCGGACCGGCTGAACCTCGGCTTCGTGGGGTTCGCGGTGGTGCTGGCACTGGCGGGGATCGTGGTGGCGATGATTCCCCGTCGTGCATTCTCGATCGCTGCGGAGGCGCACTGAGCGGGGTTACATCAGCCGGTCTGGCGCTTTGTTACGCTGATCGCCCCAATTTCATCACAGGAGCACCGTGCCCGATGCGCCAGACGCCGATCCGTTCGATGACTCGTTGCCTGCTTGTGTGTGCTGCTGTGGCCCTGCCGCTCGGTGCGCTCGGCGGGTGCTCGACCACGCCCGACACGGAAGATCAGCTCGATCTCGTGACCGACGCGATCGGTGCGCACAACTGGTTCCGCTCACGCGTGCCGGGGCTCGATGCGCAGATCGCCTCGTCGGCGGGGTACATCGTGTTCCCGGGTGTGGCGCAGTGGGGTCTCGGCATCAGCGGCGGGAATTATGGCCGCGGCGTGGTCTACAACAGCGCTGGGCGTCAGATCGGGTGGGCCGCGTTCAACAAGGTGTCGGGCGGGCTGCAGATCGGTGGCCAGGGGTTCAAGATGCTGATGGTGGTCGAAGACGAGACCACATTCATGGAGCTGATGGACAACAAGCTGACGGGCTCGGCCTCGGCGGTCGGCGTGGTCGGGCGGGGCGGCGGGGCGGCGGCGCCGTTCGACAACGGCTTTGCGATCTACCAGGGCGACAACCGGGGCCTGATCGCCGGTGTGAACGTGGGGCTCGATGTGCTGCGGTACGAGCCGTTCGTCGGCGGATCGAGCCTTTGACTCAGTGTTCGCGGGAGCGGGATGCTCCCGCCACCGGTGCTCGTGGTTTAGTGGTGTGGGAAGAGCAGCTCGATGGCCCGCGCGTACCGTGCGCGGGTGCCTTCGACGACATCGCTCGGGAGTTCGGGGCCGGGGTGTGACTTGTCCCAGGCGCCTTGGTCGACGAGAGCCTGGAGATGATCGCGGACGAACTGTTTGTCGAAGCTCTGCTGAGGGCCGCCGGGGCGCCACTGGTCGCGCGGCCAGTAGCGCGATGAGTCTGGGGTGAGCACCTCGTCGGCGAGGATGGGATCGGCGCTCGTTGGTTCACCATCAGCATCGAGTGGGAAGCCGAACTCGAATTTGGTGTCGGCGAGGACGAGGCCTCGGTCGGCGGCGTGCGCATGGGCCGCGGTGTAGGTCGCGAGCGTGCGCTCGCGGAGGGTGCGCATGAGGTCAAGGCCGACGTGGTCGGCGGCCCGGTCGAAGGTGATGTTCTCGTCGTGGGCGCCCTGCTCGGCCTTGGTGGCTGGGGTGAAGATGGGTTCGGGGAGCCGGCTGCCCCGTTCGAGGCCGGGCGGAAGAGGGACACCACAGACGGCGGCGTTCGCCTGGTACTCGGCCCACCCCGAGCCATCGAGGTAGCCGCGGGCGACGCACTCGATCGGGATGATGCGGCAAGAGCGGACGATGGTGGTGCGCGGGGCGAGGGCAGCGGCGTGCGCCGCGTCGAGGCCACCGGCGTGGAGCGCCGCCTCGGTCTCGGCAGTGCTGGTGTGGAGGCGGTGGATCGGGCACAGGCCGTGGGCCTCGATGAGGTCGAACCACCGGTTGGAGAGGGTGGTGAGCAGCACACCCTTGCCCGGGATCGGTGTGGGGAGGACCACATCGAAAGCCGAGAGGCGGTCGCTCGCGATCAGGAGGGTGCTCGGAACCGCGGCACCCGGGAGCTGGTACACATCCCGGACTTTGCCCTCGCGGCGGCCAGGAAAGGGCAGTTCGGTGCGGAGCACGGGCGGCTCACCGGGGTGCGGCATCGATCGATGGTACCGGCGGCTTGTCAGCACCGCCGTAGATGTGACAATGCAGGCTGTTCTTGCCCAAGGAAGGGTTTGATGGTCCGTTTCGTGTTCGAGTCCGCCCAGCCACGCCATCAGGCCAACCCGCCGCGGGGTGGGTACCTAGTCGGCAAGGATCACGGTCCGATGCCGACGGTGGTGCGCGCGGACGGCGGGGCGCTGGTGGCCGACCACAACCGCTCGGACGCGGTCTCGCTCGTGGTGGAGTACGACACACCACAGGCGGGCCCGCTGATGCTGCGGACGTGCCTGCTGCCGGGTGGCGACCGGACGTACCTGCTACCGCTCGAGCTGGCTCGTCACCAGATCATGATGGTGATCCGCAAGCTCGAGGAATGGGGCCTGTCGAATCTCTCGCCGTCTCACGAGGCAATGCGGCGGTTCGAGGATGCACGGGCGCGGTTTACGGATGCAGCGACGGCGGGCTCCGGCTTTGCGAGCGGGGAGCCGAGCCTGGACGCATTCGAGGCGGCGGACGAATCGCTGCGACTCGCGATCGAGGCGGGTGAGGCGCTCGCGCGTGAGGATGCGCACCGCGGTCGCGCCGGCGCACCGCTCAAGATCGGATGCACGGTGGCGCCGGCCTCGTTCAGCGCCGCGGATCAGCGGGTAATCGGCGAGCGGTTCGACTTCATCACCTGCCCGATGCGATGGGCGGAGGTCGAGGCGGACGAGGGGCGGTACACGTTCGCACCGACCGACCGGTGCATCGAATGGGCGGTGCGGCACGCACGGGTGCCGGTGGTGAGCGGGCCGGTGGTAGAGCTCAGCGAGCCGGCGATGCCGGGGTGGCTCGGGGTGTGGGATCACGACTACGAGCAGCTGCGCGACTTTGCGTACGAGCACGTGAAGCGGGTGGTGACGCGGTACCGGCGGACGATCTCACAGTGGACCGCGACGAGCTGCTTGAGCGACAACGCGGCGGTGCCGCTCAGCATCGATCAGATGGTGGATCTGACGCGCGTGACGGTGCTGGCGATCCGCAAGCTGCACCCGAAGGCGCGTGTGGTGATCGAGTTGGCCTACCCGTTTGGTGATCTGGTGTCGGTGCGCCGTGATCGGCCTGGGGTGAACCCGCGGCTGTTCGCGGAGCTGGTGCTGGACGCGGGGGTGCGGATCGATGGGGTGGCGATCCGTCTGGTGATGGGCGGGGAGGAGGCGGGGGCGCGGCACCGCGATCTGCTGGCGGTGGCGCAGTTGATGGATGAATTTCAGACGCTCGAGCGTCCGGTGCATGTGAGTGCGTTGGCGGCGCCGTCGGAGTCGATCGGGCCCGGTGATGCTGGCCCACGGGGCGATGAGGCGGGCGCGGTGGATCGGCAGTCGGCGTGGATCCGGGATGGGGTGTCGGTCAGGCTCTGCCACGCGAGCGACCGCACCATCGGCCGCGCCGCGATCACCGACACC
>JBCDJJ010000048.1:0-27269 GCA_038747915.1 Planctomycetota bacterium
CAGTCTTCGCGGTGGATCGACCGACTCCGGGACTTGCGTGCCACTGGCGGCTTGCCCGCCAGTGTTCAAGGGCTTTGGCGTTCGCACTGGTGGGCAAGCCACCAGTGGCACCCGCGACGAATTGACTTGGAACGCACTAGGAATCTCCTGCGTGTGTTCGCGGAGGCTGGAAGCCTCCGCCACCGGTCTGCGGCCCTCTTGGGCTGTCTCAGCCCATGTGCTTGACGATGGCCTCGCCGAACTCGGAGCACTTCAGGAGGGTGGCGCCCTCCATCAGGCGTTCGAAGTCGTAGGTGACCGTCTTGGCGCTGATCGCGCCCTCGATGCCCTTGACGATGAGGTCGGCAGCTTCCTGCCACCCGAGGTGTTCGAACATGAGCACGCCGGAGAGGATGACCGAGCCGGGGTTGACCTTGTCCTGGCCCGCGTACTTCGGAGCCGTCCCGTGAGTGGCTTCGAAGATGGCGTGGCCGGTGATGTAGTTGATGTTGGCGCCGGGGGCGATGCCGATGCCGCCCACGCACGCTGCCAGGGCGTCGGAGATGTAGTCGCCGTTGAGGTTCATGGTGGCGACGACGTCGTACTCACTGGGGCGCGTGAGGATCTGCTGAAGGAAGGCGTCGGCGATGACGTCTTTGATGACGATGTCGTGCGGCGCGGTGTCGTGGCCGGTGGATGCGGCGGCGTGCTCGTCGAGCTTCGTGCCCTTCTTGATGATGTGCCAGGGGCCGCCGTCGAGCGGGACGGCGCCGAAGTTCTCAGCGGCGAGCATGTAGCCCCACTTGGCGAAGGCGCCCTCGGTGAACTTCATAATGTTGCCCTTGTGCACGAGCGTGACCGAGGACCGGCCGTGCTTGATGGCGTACTCGATCGCGGCCCAGACGAGGCGGTCGGTGCCGGGGCGGCTGATGGGCTTGATGCCGATGCCGATCTGGTGCGCGCCGGCGTAGGCCCCGGGGACGCCGATGGACTGCTCGAAGGCCGCAACCTTGTCGGCAGCGCCGAAGCGGACCTTCGCCCAGCGCTCTGGGAAGGTTTCGCTGAAGGTCTTCATGAAGGTGTCAAGGTCATCGGTGCCGGCCTCGAACTCGATGCCGGCGTAGATGTCCTCCGAGTTCTCACGGAAGATGACCATGTCGGTCAGCTCGGGCTGACGGACGGGGGAGGGCACACCCTTGAAGTAGCGGACGGGACGGAGGCAGGTGTAGAGGTCGAGCTTCTGGCGGAGGGCGACGTTGAGCGAGCGGATGCCGCCGCCGGTGGGGGTGGTGAGCGGGCCCTTGATGCCGACGAGGTACTGGGAGAAGTCGTCGAGGGTTTGCTGGGGCAGCCAGTCGCCCGTGGCGTTGAAGGATTTTTCGCCCGCTGCGACCTCGTGCCAGGCGATGGACCGCTCGCCGTTGTAGGCCTTCTCAACCGCAGCGTCGAAGACACGCTGGGAGGCGCGCCAGATGTCGGGCCCGGTGCCGTCGCCTTCGATGAAGGGGATGATGGGCGTGGCGGGGACATTGAGCCCCTCGGGTGTCATGGTGATGGGCTGGCCGGCGGTGGTGGCGGGCATCAGTGCTCTCCTCGGGGGTCGGGAATGGGGGTCGGGATTCGGAAAAGACAGTCTACGGGGGTGTGCGCGAGGGATGGCGCGTGGATGTGGTGGCGCGGATGGGGGCGTGTCGGCGCGGGCGTCTGGCACGCGTGCTCGCACACACGGCTCGGGTTGATGCGTGGCGCGTGGGGGCGGGTTACTCGACGGGCACAGTGTGCTCACCGGCGCCCCGGGCAGAGGTGAGGTAGGGGATGGCGTGGCGGGCCGCGAGAAGGGAGTAGGCGGTGATGAGTGTGGGGTTGTCTTCCATCCACCGGTCGTCGAGGGAGGGGAAGGCGCCGGAGTCGGTTTGGAGGGCCATAAGTTTGGTGATGAGGGAATCGGCCCAGGGAACTCGTCTGTACACACTTACCGGAGAATGATTTTGACAGCGTGGGCACCACACCACAATCGATCCGTCTTCAAGCTTCCCGTAGGCACGTCCGGCACTCCTCGGGCTTTGTCGGGTGACGACAATTAACTCGTGCCCGGATTCTGGTGTGACGTTGCGTGGAACGCTCTCACGATGCATACGAATCCGGATGACATGCTCTTCGGCATCATCGGTCGACATCCCTTGCCCGTGAGTAGAGTTGACGTAGCCTTCGAAGAACCAAGGCTCCATCCCAACGCGGAGAGGCTGGTGGCCTGAATACGAGCTGTCGATGGTCGAAACAGCGTTGAGTGCCCGACTCGCCGTCATAAGATAATAGTAGTAACCGTCCAATCCGATGCCGGGGTTCTCATCAAGCGTGAAGTGATCGAGCAGCCACTGGTACGCGGCGCGCAGTCGGCTGCAGCCATGCGTCAAATCGGCGTAAATCATCGACTTAAAACCCGCGTATGTCATGGAGCCATAGGAGCGCAGCCGCGAGCCTGAAGACCCGTCGCTCAGGGATTCGGTGATCATGCCCGCCTTGCTCTCGCCCTTGCCGACTCGCTCGCGGTCCGGGCTTGTTGAGTAGATGAAGCCGCCCTGCGTCGAGCCCTCGGCGTAGGGCATGTCATTGATGATTTCCGCGCCGGCCTGTTCGAGCATCTGCGTGCGCTGTAAGAAGCTCAGGGCTCGTTGGAAGGCCGGGTCATCGCCGGGTACGCCGACATCGTGCAGGGCTTCGAGGGCGATGGAGGTGTTGGAGAGGTCGGGGCGGCCGGAGCGGCCATAGCCCCACCCCCCGTAGAAGGCGTGCTGAGGCTCGACGACGCCGGTGTCGGGCCGGCCTTCGATCGCGCCCTCGCCCCACTGCAGGCCCTTGAGGAACGGGGTGGCGGTTTCGATGACCTCGTGGGCGTCGTCGAAGCCCTTATCGCTGGCGATGGCGAGTGCGCTCATGCAAATGGCGGTGTTGTAGGTGGCCAGGAGGTTGTCGTGGATGCCGCCGTCGTCCTTACGAAAGCTCAGGATGTAGTCGAGGCCGCGGCGGATGGCGGGGTCGTCGGGTGTGGCCTCGGGGTCCATGAGCAGGCCGCGCACGACGAGCGCGGTGATGGCGGGCAGGTTGGGGCCGTCGGGGTTGTGCGACCACCCGCCGGTCTCGTCGTCTTGCTGAGTGATGAGCCACGTGGCGGCGCGGTCGGCGAGGGCTTCGGCCTCGGCCACTGTCGGTGATACCACGGGTTCGGGGAGGGCGATGGCGTCGGCTTGGTCCGCGATCGTTGCGTCCTGTGCGCTCATGGAGGGGGACGCAACAAAGGCAAGCGCCGCCGCGATCACGCGGGGCCAGCGACGGGTGAGTGAGAATGTCATGAGGTCTCCGCGCGCGGGTGGTCTGGGTTTGGGTGATACCCGCCCGCGTGCTCGGCGTTGAGGACCGCACCGGTCGCGAGCACAGCGGCGGTCTCGATGCGGAGGATGTGCGGGCTGAGCGCCACGAGGCGTGCACCGGCGTTGGTGGCGGCATCGAGCTCTTCGGGCACCAGACCGCCTTCGGGGCCGACGAAGATGCGCACGGTTGCACCACCCGTTGGCTCGTAGGCGGCGCCCCGTGCATCGGCGACGACGAGCGTGGTGTCACCGTCTGGTGTCATGGCATCATCGAAGGAGCACCGCTCACCGATCTCCAGTGCCCAGGGGCGGGTGCACTGTTTGGCGGACTCGATGGTGATCCGCTCCATCCGCGCGAGTTTGGTGTCGCGCGGGTCGACCACGCCCAGCTTGGTGGACATCGGAGCCCAGGCGGCAGCCCCAGCCTGGCTGAGCTGATCGAGCATCTTGTCGAGACGTGGCCCCTTCGGTGTGGCGGAGCACACCTCGATTCTGGGTCGGATTGGCTCGACTGTGTGCGTGCTCAGGATATCGACGGTGAGTGATCGTTTGGCGTCGACGACCGCAGCCTCCGCGACGAGGCCGCGGCCGTTGAAAAGGGTCGCGATGTCACCGGGGACAAGGCGTTTCACGCGGGCCGCGTGCTTGGCCTCGTCGCCCTCGAGGGTCAAGCGATCGCCCGGTGCGGGGGTGTGGAGGGGGTCCAGGAAGATCGCGTGGCGCGCCATCGGCACACGATACGACCCGGCCGAGCCCCCTCTTCGAGCGACTGGGGCGTCTTTGGGGCACACCGCTTGAGTCTGGGCGCGGCGTGGTCGATCATCGCAGGAGGGGCCGCCGCTTTCCTATGCCTGACTCTCCCGCGACAGCATCGACCGCGAGCAGCTCCGCTGAGGAGGAGCGGTCGCTGATCGACCAGCTTGATGAACTGCTCGACGAGATCGAGGCGGATGTCGAGTCGTACGTGCAGCAGCACCCGGTCGAGGAGGATCTCGAGCGGCTCGCGGAGCAAGACGAGGCACCTGATCCCGACTCCGAGCCCGGGCCCGCGGACGACTCGGCACCGGAGGAGACTGCCGAGTCGCCGGGCACCGAGGAGGAGTCGGCGGCAGTGGAGGAGCCGGCAGCAGCGGAGCAGGCGGCAACGGAAGAAGAACCGGTGGTGGCATCCTCGTTGGAGGAGTCGCTCGACGAGCTGCTCGACCAGGCGCAGGCATCGCTCGACGAGGCGGAGTCGGAGCTGAACCCGCCGGCTGAGGAGGAGGCGAGCAACGCAGGCGGTGCGGAGTCGACCGCGAGCGAGACAGAGGCCGAGCCGGAAGCCGAGACAGCGCCCGAGGCCGAGGTTCAGCCGGAGCCCGAGCCGGAGTCCGACGTTGCCACCTCGGAGGTCGACGCCGAGCCGGAGCCGAAGGCGGATGCGCAGCCCGAGGCGGAGGATGCCGGTGACGATGCGACAGCCGCCGAGTCAGAGGCGGCGCTCGACGATGAGTCGCCCGAGCCCGAGCCCGAGTCCGAGCCCAAACCAGAGCAGGCCGCAACACCGGCGGCCGAACCGGAAGCGGCGCCTGCACCGGAGCCCGAAGCGGGGGCGCCAGAACCCGCGCCGAGCGCGGAGGAGGCGCGTGATCAGGTCGCGGCGCTCGATATGCAGCTCGCGGCCGAGGCCGACCACCTCGAGGACACGAAGACCAAGGACGACTCCGACGCCGAAGGCGCCACGGCGTTCGACGAATCGGCGATGAGCGATTTCGAGCGCGAGCTGGCCACCGCGTTGGAGACCGAGGCCTCGGAGGACGACGCGGACGAGCCCGACGCTGCGAGCGTGGATGAGGCCGAGGCCCCGGCACCGAGTGCCGAGGCGGACAACTCGGCCGCGGTGCCATCGGAACCCGCGGCGCCGACAGAGGCGCCTCAGGCCTCCGAAACGCCCACAACTGAAGCGGCGCCGGAACCAGCACCAGAACCGGCACCCGCGGTGCCACCGGCCACGACGGGCGGCGCGGGCAAGAAGAGTGTTCCCACGCCCCGTTTCACGCGGATCCGGGAGCGCGCGGTGGCGGTGCTGTCGCTCGCAGCGGAGATGTCCGCGAAGCCGATGCTCCTGCTGAGCCCGGCGCAGCGGGATGTGATGCTGTACGTGGGCTTGGTGACCCTCTTCAACGCGGCGATGGTCTGGGTGGCGGTGATCCTGCTCCGGTGATTGGCGCCCGGTGGTCCGAGGTAGACTCGGGTCGTGTCGGGTCTCCGGGTCACAGTGGCGGTCTTTGACGAGTCGAGCGGGTGGGTTGTGCCGCAGTCGTTCGTCGACCGGCTGGCGGTGGGGCTGCCCGCGGAGTCCGTGACGATTCGGCGTGTGTCGTCGCGGGCGGAGCTGCGCGAGGCGCTGGGCACGACCGATGTGCTCGTCGGCTTTCCGATGAACGAGGCGCCCGGGGCCGATGCGGCGCCGTCGCTCCGGTGGATCGTGTTGACGGAGACAGCGGGCGAGCCGGTGGCGTCTCTTGGCGAGGCGATCGCGCGCGGTGTGCGGGTGACCACGGCGAACGCGTTCCGCGCGCCGCAGGTGGCGGAGCACGCGCTGGCCTTGCTGCTCGCGCTGGTGCGGCGTCTTCATCGTGCGATGGCGCGGCAGAGCGAGCACCACTGGGCGGACGACGAGCTGGCGCGCCAGGTCGGCACGCTGAGCGGGCGGACGGTGGGTGTGCTGGCCTCCGGCGCGGTGGGTCAGGCGATCGCGCAGCGTGTGCACGCGTTCGGCGCGCGCGTGCTGGCCACGCGTCGCGACGCGGACAACCCGTACATGTTCGTCGAAGAGGTGTACACCACGGATCGCCTCGATGAGCTGTTGGTGCAGGTCGATGCGCTAGTAGTGGCGTTGCCGAGGTTGGCATCGACGCGCGGGCTGATCGGCGAGCGCGAGCTGGCGAAGCTCCGGCCGCACTCGCTGCTTGTGGATGTGTCGCGTGGCGGGGTGGTGCAGGAGGCGCCGCTGCTCGAGGCGGTGCGTCGCGGGCGGTTCGACGGAGTGGCGCTGGATGTCTTTGAGACGGAGCCGCTCCCGCCGAGTTCGCCGCTCTGGACGATGCCGAGCGTGATCGTGACCCCGCATATTGCTGCAGCGAGCCCGCGGTACTGGGAGCAGGCGGCGGAGGCGATCGCGGCGAATCTACACCGGTTTGTCGCTGAGGAGCCGCTTGCCGATCTTGTGCCGATCGAATGGACACGGGATGTGGCCCGCGCCTGAGCGCACGGGGTGGTCGGCGCCGCCGATGGTTGTGGCGTTCGCGTGCGTGGCAGTCGGGATCGTGGTTGGTGATGGGGCGGCCGGTGTGGGGTCGATGGTCTGGTTCTTCGGGGCGGCGGTGTGCGCACTGATCGCGTGGTGGCCGCACCGGGCGGTTCGGGTTGGTGGGATGTGCCTCGCGGCCGCGGCGCTCGGCGCAGGCCATGGGACGAGCCGGCTTCACGAGGGTCCTGCGGATCGGCTCGTGCTCGGCGATCAGGCGGGGATCGTGGTGGTGGAGGGTGTGGTGGCAGAGCCACCGGCGGTTGGTCGCGCAGCGAGCGGCGCGCTGGCGCCGCGTGCGCGATTCAACCCGGCGCGCGGGCGGTTTGCGCTCCGGCTCACCGGCGTGGTGGTAGATGGGGTCGTGGCGCCGGCGCGGGGTGTGCTTCGGTGCTCGGTTGATCTTGACGAGATCGAAGATGGCATGCTGTTGCCGCTCGTGGGCGCGCACGTGCGTGTGACGGCGCGGGCGTGGGGTGTGGGGCGGCCCATGAACCCTGGCGGGTTCGAGCCCCGGCGGTGGGCGCGCGATCGCGGTGTGGTGGGGTGGGGCCGGGTCGCGAGTGCATCGCTGATCGAGCCGGCGCGCGGTTCGTTGTCGGGCACGGCGTGGCTCGGGGCGCGGTGGCACGAGTGGACGGGCGTGGTGCGTGCGCGCGCGGCCGGCGCGCTGGATGGAACGATGGATGAGTCGGGCGCACTCGGTGCAGCGATTCTGCTCGGGTCGCGCTCGCCGGCGCTCGACGAGGTGGGCGATGCGCTCGCGCGGACCGGGGCGGCGCACCTGGTGGCGATCAGCGGGCTGCATCTGGGGATCGTGGCGGGGTTCGTGGTGCTCGCGGTTCGGCTCACGGGCGATCGGCCGCGTGTGGAGGCGCTGGCGCTGCTCGTGCTCGCGTGCGCCGCGATCGTGGTGATCCCGGCGCGGCCGCCGATCATGCGGGCGGCGGTGATGGTGGCGGCGTACGCGCTGACCGAGGTGTGCGGGCGGCGGTACGACCGGCTCAACATGCTGGCGGTGGTTGCGATCGGCGTGGTGATGTGGCGGCCGTCGGAGCTCTTCAACCCGGGGTATCAACTGTCCTTCGGCGTGGTGGCGGGGCTGGTGACGCTGGTCGAGCCGATGCGGGAGCGGGTGTTCGGGCCGCGGCCCGATCCGGATACGGTGGGGTGGCGCGGGCGGGTGGTGAGCTGGGTGCGTTCAGCGGTGATCGTGGGTGTGGTGGCGTGGGCGATCGCGACGCCGATCACGGCGTACCACTTCGGGACGGTGTCGCCGATCGGTGTGGTGTCGTCGCTCGTGCTGTTGCCGTTCGCCGGTGCGGCGCTCGCGCTGGGGTACCCGGGGCTGATCGCTGCGGTGGTGAGCGAGACGGTGTCGGGCGCGCTGCTGACCGCGTCGGGGTGGGCGCTCGATGCGATGGCGTGGGTGGCGAGGTGGATGGATGCGCTGCCGGGCACCGGGTTCACGATTGCGCCGATCGACCCGGTGTACCCGTTGGTTGCGCCGCTCGTGATCGCGTGGGTGATTCGCGCGGATGTGCGGCGGCGTGTGCTGGTGCCGGTGGTGGCGCTCCTCGTGGCGTGGCCAGCGGGTGTGTCGTGGTGGACCGGGCGGACGGCGCCGGGTGTGGCGGCGGAGCTCATCACGCTGAGCGTGGGTGATGGCACGTGCCACATCCTGCGGAGCGGCACCGAGGCGATGATGTTTGACGCGGGGTCATCGCGGCTCGGGGTGGGGCTCGACGACATCCCGCGGGCCGCGCGGGCGGTGGGGGCGCCGCGCATCCCGGTGGCGGCGATCTCGCACCCGGATCTGGATCACTTCAGCGGGTTGCTCGACGCGGCGCGGTCGGTGCGAGTCCACCGGGTGGTGGTGACGGAGCGATTCCTCGAGAACGGTGCGGCGCGCCCGGATGGTGCCGCGGCATTGGTGCTCGAGACGCTCGGCGAGCGTGGGGTTGAGGTCGAGGTGGTGCGCGCCGGCGCGACGCTCGAGATCGGCCGGGTGCGCGCCGAGCTGGTGCATCCGCCACCGGATTTGGATGGGGATCTGAGGGACGCGAGCGACAACGACACGTCGGCGGTGTGGCGGGTGATCGTGCCGACCGAGGCCGGGGAGCGGGTGATCCTGCTCACCGGGGATCTGGCCGACACGGGGATCGCCGCGCTGCGCGCAGGGCATCCCGGATTGCGGGCGGATGTGCTCGAGGTGCCGCACCACGGGTCGTTCCGGCCGGTGGCGGAGTCGTTCGTGCATCGGCTTGATCCTGCTGTGGCGATCCAGTCGACCGGGCTCCGGCGGCTCGGGGACGAGCGATGGGACCGTGCGAAGGCGGGCCGGCGGTGGCTGATCACCGCTCGGGACGGGGCGGTGACGACCCGGGTGCTGCGGGACGGGCGGATCGAGGCGGTCGGCTACGCCGAACAGGGCTCAAACGGCGGCGGCGGGTGACTTGCCCCGTCTCGGGGTGGGTCTATACTCGCGACCCGCGCGTTTGACCGAATCGACTGCTGGAGCTGACTCAGATGCCCAAGGAATGCCACTTCACCGGGAAGCGGACCACGTTTGGTAACAACGTTGCCACCTCGGGTGCGAAGATCAGCAAGGGCGGCTTCGGTCTGCACTGCTCGGGTCGCACGCGCCGCACGTTCAAGCCGAACCTGCAGAAGATCAACATCGTGATCGATGGCAAGCCGACCAAGGCGTACGTATGCACCCGCGCGATCCGCGCTGGCTTGGTGACCAAGCCGCTCAAGCGGAAGTACGCGTACACCCGCGATCAGGCGTCGCAGGGCTGATCGCCCGCGTGTGAGCACGCTGTGTCCTCCCCCTCCGGAAGCCCGATGGTTGACGAGCGGTTCCGGTGGGAGCCGCAGCCTGCGGCGCAGCGGATCATCGACGACCTAGTGAACGCGGCGCTCGAGCGGTGTTCGTTCGCGCGGACGCTGAGCGAACGAATGTTGACCGAGACAGCGACACGGTTCATCGACTGGGTGGACTACGTGCAGGTGTCGCGGTCGGACGCGATGGTCGCGCCGATCCGGTCGGCTGGGTTCGAGCGGGTCGGGCCGTGCCCGGGCGGCGAGCTGTGGGTACACCCTGGCGGGCTGTTCCCCAAGCTGGTGCTGCGCGACGATGCGTCGCCGGCGCTGCGGCTTGGGATCATCGTCGAGCGCCTCGACGACTTTCTGACGGCGCACGGGCGGAGTGACCGGGAGATGCACGGTGGCGACTTTGCACCGTACCGGTTCGCGGAGGTGGCAGCGGACGACGGCGCGGAGCTTGTGGCGGTCGAGCGGCACGGGTACCAGGGGTTCGACCTGGTGCATGTGCGCGAGGACTGGGACGAGGTGTGCGCGCGCCACCTGGAGCACTTCCGCACGCGGCCGCGCGGCGGTGTGCCGGAGGCGATCGCGTTCGAGGAGGCGCGGAACCGCATCGACGATGCGCTCGCGGATCTCGGTGTGGGACCGACGTGCGACCTGTTCTTCCGGGCCGAGCGCGACTACTGGGAGTCGCGGAACACCGCGGGCCGTGTGCAGCACGAGCGGCAGGACCGGCTCGGCCTGGGGTGGGCGAACCACGATCACCACACGTTCCGCAGTTCGCGGGAGCACTTCACGAGTGCCATCGCCCTCTTCGAGGCGCTCGGGCTCGAGTGCCGCGAGGCGTTCCACGCCGGCGCGGATGCGGGGTGGGGTGCGCAGGTGCTCGAATCGGCCGAGTGCGGCATCGTGGTGTTCTGCGATGTGGACATGACGCCGGACGAGCTGATGGGTGACTTCGCGCACCGCGGGTTCGAACGGCCGGTCGATGCGCTCGGCACCGTTGGGCTGTGGACGGGCTTGCACGGCGAGTCGGTGCTGCAGGCGGGCATGCACCATCTGGAGGCACAGTTCGACTGGCACGCGCTCGTCGAGCAGCTCGAGCGCGAGCACCGCATCATGACGATGGCGCCGTTCACGACGTTCCCGTTCCTGCGTCAGGCGTTCACCGAGGGTGAGCGGTGGGTGATCGATCCGGTGCGGATCGAGACGCTCGAGCGGAAGAAGCTGATCACGGCCGAGCAGGCGTCGACGTTCCGCTCGGAGGGTGCCGTGGGCTCGCACCTGGAGAACCTCGAGCGCAACGACGGGTTCAAGGGCTTCAATCAGGCCGGCGTCTCCGACATCATCCGGCGGACCGATCCGCGGGATATCGCGCAGGCGGGTTGAATCGTGATGGCGTGCGGGGCGAAGGATCCGGCATGCCGGCGCCCGCTCCCGCGACGATTGTCTGGTTGAAGCGCGATCTGCGGATTGATGATCACACAGCCCTCGCCCAGGCGGTGGCGCGTGGGCCAGCGGTCGGGCTGTACGTGTACGAGCCCGAGGTGATCGGCGCCGCCGAGCACGATGCGTCGCATCTCGAGTTCGTGAACGGGTGTCTGCGTGAGGTGCGGGCAGCGATGGCGGCCCGCGGCGGGCGGGTGCTGGTGCGGCGGGGTCGGATGCCGGATGTACTCGCCGAGCTTCGGGCAGCGGGGCTCTTGTTCGACGCGGTGCATGCGCACGAGGAGACCGGGCTCGAAGCGACGTTCGAGCGAGACAAGCGTGTCACCCGGTGGTGCGCCGCGGCGGGCGTTCGCTTCGTCGAGTTCCCGCAGTTCGGCGTGGTCCGGCCGCTCGCCAAGCGCGACGGGTGGGCGCGGAAGTGGGCGCGACGGATGAACGCCGAGGCGTCCGACGCGCCACCGAGGATCGACACGCCGGCGTCCGCGGCGGGCCTTGCGGACGGCGAGGTGCTCGGGCCGGCACGGCTCGGGTTGCCGGCCTCGGAGAAGGACCAGGTGCAGCCGCCGGGCGAGCGCGCCGCATGGGACACGCTCTCAAGCTTCTTGTACGAGCGCGGCGAGCGGTACCGGACCGAGATGTCTTCACCCGTTGACGGGTGGGACGGGTGCTCGCGGCTCTCGGCGCACCTCGCGTACGGCGCGATCTCGATGCGGCGAGTGCATCACGCGACGGAGGTGCGGCTCGGTGAACTGAGCGAAGCCGGGGTGGACGCCAAGGAGTGGCGCGGATCTATCACAAGCTTTGCCAAGCGGTTGCGCTGGCACTGTCACTTCACGCAGAAGCTGGAAGATGAGCCGGCGATCGAGCACCGCAACATCAACCGGGCGTACGACGGCATGCGCGTGGAGGACCAAGCCGACTGGGACGACGAGCACTGGCGCCGGTTCGAGGCGTGGTGCGCCGGTCGGACGGGGTATCCGATGGTCGATGCATGCATGCGGTGCCTGCGCCGGACGGGGTGGATCAATTTCCGGATGCGGGCGATGCTCGCGAGCTTCGCGTCGTACCACCTGTGGCTGCACTGGAAGCCGACGGCGCAGTTTCTTGCGCACCATTTTCTCGACTTCGAGCCGGGTATTCATTACCCCCAGTTTCAGATGCAGTCTGGCGTGACAGGCATCAACACTGTGCGGATCTACTCGCCAACGAAGCAAGCGAAGGACCAGGACCCCACGGGTGTGTTCATACGCCGGTGGATCCCACACCTGCGCGAGGTGCCCGACGAATTCATCGCCGAGCCGTGGACGATGCCCGCGCTCACGCAGCAGCTCGCGGGGTGCTCGATCGGCGAGGACTACCCATCCCCGATCGTGGAGCACCGCGCCGCGTATGCGTCGGCGAAAGCGCGCGTATACGCCGTGAAAGGCTCGGCACCGGCGCGTACCGAGTCAACGCGCGTGTACGAGAAGCATGGTTCGCGGCAGCGCCCTCCCCAAGGCCGGGCGATGCGCGCGTGATCGGACCGGCGCCGGCATCACAGACCGTCGGGTCTGTCGAGTCGCGATGATCGTGCTGGTCCCTCGAATCATCCGAGCCGATACAGCTCCGGCAGGCGTCGTGGGCGGCTGCGTCGATATCCCAAAACACCGCACCGAGGAGGTGGGTTCGATGCTCATAACGCGCGATCTCTCTGGCTTCATCGAATCGCGAGAGTGCGACACCCACGTGGTGATCGAGGGCCGCAGCCTGGTGATGCGCTGCCGAAAAGAGATCCGTCCGATCGCCGGGTATCTCTCGAGGATGGTGGTGCTTTCCACTATCGAGGTCGAGCCCGCGCAGCGGGGCCGCGGGCATTTCTCCGCGTTCCTCGAAGAGGCCGAGCCGATCGCCGATCGCTTCGACATGCTGCTCGTGGTGGAGCAGGTGATCAACGCTCGGCTCGCCTGGTTCCTCGAGCGGCGCGAGTACACGCCGATGGTCGATTTCAGCAGCGGGCTGTCGTACGCCCGGCTGATCGATCCGCCGACGTTCGTGGTGGATGCGGCCACCTGTTTCGGCGCAGTGCGACCGGCCTCGGAGGTCGAGGTTCTGCCGGTGCCCGGCACGCAGGTGGCCGCCCGGCCCGAGGCGGCCGGCCTGGTGTCCGAGCCCGTACCATCGCGGGATGAGCGCCCCGCCCGAGCTTCCTGATCCGAGCGAACTCTCGTACGAGCAAGCGGTCGAAGCGCTCGAGGTGCTGATCGACCAGATCGAGTCGGGCGAGATCGGGCTCGAGGCGTCGCTCGCGGCGTACGAACGCGGCATGGCGCTCAAGAAGCGGTGCGAGTCGATCCTGGATCAGGCGGAGCACCGGCTTCGAGAGCTGACCGAGGGCGGCGAGACCCGTGATCTGTCGGGCAGTGACGCCGGGGCATGATCGGTCTCGTGTGGCTCGAAGCGGTGCTCGAGTGGCTGCGTGTGGTGTCGGTGCTTGCGCTGGGCGGGGTGGTGGGCTCGTTCGTGAACGTGGTGGCGTGGCGGATGCCGCGTGGCGAGAGCGTGCTGACGCCGCCGTCGGCGTGCCCGCGGTGCGGGACGCGGCTGTGGTGGCGTGACAACGTGCCGGTGGTGGGGTGGCTCGTGCTTGGCGGGCGGTGCCGGTTCTGCATGGGGCG
Source organism: Planctomycetota bacterium (assembly GCA_038747915.1). GTDB lineage: Bacteria > Planctomycetota > Phycisphaerae > Phycisphaerales > UBA1924 > JBCDAP01. The sequence continues at coordinate 13,569 of JBCDJJ010000048.1, forward strand.
GATCTCGGTGCAGTACCCGCTTGTCGAGCTGGTGGTGGCGTTGGTGTTCGTTGCGGTTTGGGTGCTGTGGTACGCGGACGTCGATCGGTTGGTACCGGGTGTCGATCTGGAGGGTCTCGGCGCGTGGCGGCCCGAGTGGGCGAGTGCGGGCTTTGTGGCTACCTGGCCGATGTTCGCCATGACACTCGTGCTGATCGCGTGTCTCGTGGCTGCGGCGTTGATCGATGCGCGGACGTTCACGATCCCACTTCTGCTGACGTGGGCGCCGGCGGCAATCGGTGTGGTCGGTCACACGGCGCACGCGGCGTGGGGCGGCCAGTTGTGGCGGACCGAAGCGGTGTGGACGATGCCGCTTGGCGGGTCGATCGGGCTCGGCGTGGCGATCGGTGGTGCGGTTGGGCTGATGGTCTCGTGGGTGTTGTGGGGGTTCGGGGTGCTGCCGCGGAGCTTCGCCGACTACGACGCGTGGGCGGAGGAGGCCGAGCGGAAGCGCGCACCGGCCCGCGTCGACGACGAGGCGGGCGAGGACAGCCAGGATGTTGATCCCGGGGCAGGGCGGCAGTTCGCACTGGCGGTCGTGGCGCTCGTGGTGCCGGTGTTCGCGATCGGTGTGGCGGGGTGGGCACTCGGTGGCCGGGTGGGTGGGTCGCTCGGGGCGGTGGTGGGGCTCTTGATCGGGATGGCGCTGCGCCGGCTGGTCACAGCGGGCGATCAGGATGCGGGGGAGTCGGACGACCCGCTGTGGGTGCAGTACCCCCACGCCCGTCGAGAGATGGGCAAGGAGCTACTGTTTGTGGTGCCGGCGGTGATTTGTGGGGCGATTGGTGGGGTGATGGCGGTTCGGCTGGGGTTTGCGGAGGTGGCGCCGCTCTGGGCGCGTGTGTGCGGCGGCGCGGTGCTGGGGTACCTCGTGGGGGGTGGTGTGGTGTGGGCGGTGCGGATCCTGGGCACGCTCGCGTTCGGCAAGGAGGCGATGGGGCTTGGTGATGTGCATCTGATGGCGGGTGTCGGCGCGGTGACAGGGGCATTGGTGCCGACGGTGGCGTTCTTTGTGGCGCCGGTGTTCGGGATCGCGTGGTTCATCTGGGCCGCCGTGGCGCGCGGGGGGCGTGGGACGGCGCTGCCCTTTGGCCCGCACCTGGTGCTGGCCACGCTCGTGCTGATGCTGTGCGACCCGGTGATGCACTGGGTAGGAGCGTGGTTCACGCCGCCGTGATCGTGATTGGGGTGCCTGGCTTGACAGCACCGGGGCGTCTGGGTGGGATAGGCGATCCTGACAAGGAGGTCCGCGATGTCGATTCGCTCGAACGCTCGACACTTTGGCCCGCTCATCCTCGGGGCGCTCGGTGGCACCCTCGTGCTCGGCTCGGGGTGCGAGAACCAGCCGACCGCGGAGGAGGTCACGCTGCTCGATGCTCTTCAGCAGGAGAACATGGAGCTGCGCCAGGCCAACGAGGACCTCAACAACGCCCTGAACTCGGCCCAGGATCAGGCCGCCGAGCTCGCGGGCGAGCGTGATCAGCTGTTCACCGAGAACACCGACCTGCGCGACCAGCTCGATCAGCGGGGCGGTGGCGACTCCGGCGGCCTGCAGTCGGCCTTCGGGCAAGGATTCGATGTCAGCGGGCGTCCCGGCGAGTTGGTCGTGACGATCGCGGGCGATGTGCTGTTCTCCTCGGGCTCGGCGACGCTCAAGCGTGATGCTCGGCGCGAGCTGGACGAGGTCGCTCGTGTGCTCAACTCGAGTTACGCCGGCAACACGATCCGGGTGGCGGGCCACACCGACTCGGACCCGATCCGCAAGTCGCAGTGGAAGACGAACGAGCGGCTCTCGACCGAGCGGGCGCTTGCGGTCGAGGAGTACCTCGTGACGCGGGGTGTGTCGAGCGACCGGATGTATGTCGCGGGCTTCGGCTCGTCGCAGCCGCGCGGGACGAAGGCGCAATCGCGCCGGGTCGAGATCGTGATTATCGAGGGTGGAAGCTGAGCACGGCCGAGCTGTCGCTCACCAGTCCGATCGAGGCGGCGCCGGGTGTCGGCCCCGCGACGGGCCGCGCGTTCCGCGAGCTGGGCATTGTCTCGATCGCGCACCTGATCGATCACCTGCCGTTCCGGCACGAGCGGGAGGAGGCCGAGTCGGCGATCGAGTCGCTCGAGCCGGGTGTGGTGGGGTCGGCGCGCGGCGAGGTGACCGCGACGCGGCCGGTGCTCGGCCGGCGGTCGCGGTTCCAAGCGGTGCTGATGGATCACTCGGGGCGGCTTGATCTGATCTGGTTCAATCAGCCGTGGCTGCGCGAGCAGATTCATCCCGGCGATCACCTGTGGGTGCAGGGCAAGCCGCGGCGGCGTGGGGGCGGGCTCGAGCTGAGCAACCCGGCGTGGCGGCGTGTTCCGATCGACGATGCGAGCGAGGAGGAGGCGGCGGGTGCGCGGCTTCGGCCGGTGTACCCGGGATCGGAGGGGCTGGTGAGCCGGCGGATCGAGAAGGCGGTGCGCGGGGTGCTGAAGGATGCCCTGATGCACCTGCACGATCACCTGCCCGAGGCGTATCGGCGCGAGCGCGAGCTGGTGGAGCTGCGTCAGGCGTACCGGATGCTGCATACGCCGGACGACGAGGCGGAGGTGACGGCTGCTCGCCGGCGGTTGGCGTACGACGAGCTGCTGCTGTTGCAGCTTGGGGTGTTCATGCGGCGCGCCGAGCGGTCGGTCCGGTTTCGCGCGCCGTCGCTGCGATGGGACGAGCAGGTGGATCAGCGGATCCGCGCTCGGGTGCCGTTCGAGCTGACCGAAGCGCAGGACGCGGTCGCTCGGGAACTGGCCGCGGAGCTCGCGAGCGAGCGGCCCGCGAACCGGCTCGTGCAGGGCGATGTGGGCTCGGGGAAGACGGCGGTCGCGGTCTACGCGATGCTCATGGCGGTGGCGAGCGGGCATCAAGCGGCACTGATGGCACCGACGGAGATCCTGGCGGAGCAGCACCACGCGGGGGTGAGCCGCATGCTCGCGGGGTCGGATGTGGTGGTGGAGCGGGTAACGGGTTCGCTCACGCCCGCCGAACGCATCGCAGCGGAGGAGCGGATCGCCGCGGGCGAAGCGCACATCGTGGTGGGGACTCAGGCGTTGACGTCGGAGCGCGTGCGGTTCCGGTCGCTCGCGGTGGCGGTGATCGACGAGCAGCACCGCTTCGGCGTGCATCAGCGGGCGAAGCTGAGGTCGCGCGCGGGGGACGACGCGGTCACGCCGCACACGATCGTGATGACGGCAACGCCGATCCCCCGGACGCTCGCGCTCACCGCGTTCGGTGATCTGGATGTGAGCGTGATCCGCGGGTTGCCGCCCGGGCGGGTGCCGACGCCCGCGGAGTGGGTGAGTGCGGCGGAGTCGAGGGCGGCGTACGACGCGGTGCGGGCTGCGGCGGAGCGTGGGGAGCGGGCGTTCGTGGTGGTGCCGGCGGTGCAGAGCGAGGGCGGGCTGCGCGATGTGGCGGGGACCGCGGATCGGCTTCGGTCGGGTCCGCTATTGGGTGTTGCGGTCGGCGAGTTGCACGGGCAGATGAAGGGGCCGGAGCGCGAGGCGGCGCTCGAGGCGTTTCGGTGTGGCGAGGCGCCGGTGCTGGTGGCGACGACGATCATCGAGGTGGGTGTGGATGTGCCTGAGGCGACGGTGATGGTGGTGGAACAGGCGGAGCGGTTCGGGCTCGCGCAGCTGCACCAGCTCCGCGGGCGGGTGGGCCGTGGTGGCCGGGCCGGCCGGTGCTACCTGGTGAGCGATCCGCCGACGGAGGAGGCGCGGGCGCGGATCGAGGCGCTGTGCGCGACGACGGACGGGTTCGCGCTTGCGGAGAAGGATCTGGAGCTGCGTGGGGCGGGCGAGTTCTCGGGGTCGCGTCAGGCGGGGCAGTTCACATTCCGCCGGGCGGAGCTGCCTCGGCACGCGGCGCTGCTGACGATGGCGCGGCGGGATGCGCGGGGGTGGATCGAGCGGTCACCGCGGCTTGAGTGGGCAGGAGAGGAGCTGGTGCGGCGGCGGGTGTTGAAGGCACACGGGGAGGCGCTGGGGTTGATTGATGTGGGGTGAGGGTCGTCGTTCGGCATTCGGGATTCGTAGTTCGGTGAACGTACGCCAGTCACCCGAACTACGAATCCCGAATCCCGAACGACGAGCACGACGGTGTGTGGCTGCCGCATTGCCCATCTCTCGTCGCCCGCCTATCCTCTCCGCTCTCCCGTCGCTCGGCGTCGTGCCGGGCCCACAGACCACGACGAGGAACGATCCGCATGAGCCAGTTCACACGATTCGGCGGCCCCCGCACCATCCCCACCCAGACCAGCGGCACCGGCACGGTGTTCGTCGACTACAAGAACGTCGAGGATCTGCGGCGGATGATGAGCCCCAACGGCAAGATTTACGGCCGCAAGCGGCTCGGCACAACCGCAGCCCAGCAGCGGAAGATCGCCCAGGCGGTGAAGCGGGCGCGGTACATGGGGCTGCTGCCGTACACGTCGGCGACGCTCTGAGCAACTCGGTGGTGTCGTTGGGTTCCGGCCCGGTGTGGGCTGGCTCCGCTAGTGTCGGGGAATGAGCGCCACGGACAACATGCAACAGGAGACCATCGATCCCATTGTGGGGATCGATCTCGGGACGACGAACTCGCTCGTCGCGTACGCGGATGCAGCGGGGCCTCGGTTGCTCGCGCCGAGCCTGCCGAGCGTGGTGCGGTACGGGGTAGACGGCCGCGTCGAGGCGGTCGGTGCCGCGGCGCGAGCCAACGCGGCGGAGCACATCGGCCGAACGGTCATGAGCGTGAAGCGGCTCATGGGGCGGTCGCTCGTTGATGTGGCGGAAGACGCGGTCGGCCTGCCGTACGAGGTCATCAAGGGGCAGCACGCGCAGGCGCGGATCGCGCTGCCGGGGCGCCGCGAGCCGGTGAGTCCGCAGGAGGTGTCGGCGGAGGTGCTGCGCGAGCTGCGGGCGCGGGCCTCAGCGGCGATGGGTGTGGAGGTGCGGCGGGCGGTGGTGACCGTGCCGGCCTACTTCGATGATGCGCAGCGGCAGGCTACGCGCGATGCGGGCCGCATCGCCGGGCTCGATGTGGTCCGCATCGTGAACGAGCCGACCGCGGCGGCGCTGGCGTACGGCATCGGTGTGCGGGCGCGGCACCGCGCCACCGGGCCCGAGACGATCGCGGTGTACGACCTCGGCGGCGGCACGTTCGACATCTCGATCTTGAAGGTGATCCCGCCCGAGGGTGAGGGCGACGATGAGGGTGGTGAGGCGTTCTTCCAGGTGCTGGCGACCGCGGGCGACACACGGCTCGGTGGGGACGACCTTGATCGTCTGATCGCCGAGTGGGCGCGCGGGCAGCTCGAGGAGCAGGGCGCCGAGGTGCCGGAGCTCGCGTCGCTTGTGCCCGCGGCAGAGTCGGCCAAGGTACAGCTCTCGAGCGACACGCACGCGATCATCGAACTCCCCGGCGGGGGTGAGCTTGCGCTGTCGCGCGAGGAGTTCGAGCGGATCGCCTTGCCGTTTGTCGATCGCACCGCAGCGATCTGCGACCGGGCGCTCGCGAAGGCGAAGCTGAGCGCGGAGCAGATCGACCGCGTGGTGCTGGTGGGCGGCGCGACGCGGACACCGCTTGTGCGGCGCCGCGTCGGCGAGGTATTCGGGAGCGAGCCGTACATCGCGCTCGATCCCGATCAGGTGGTGGCGCTGGGTGCTGCGGTGCAGGCGTCGATCCTCGCGGGCCACACGACCGACATGTTGCTGCTCGATGTCATCCCGCTCAGTCTCGGTCTCGAGACGGTGGGCGGCGCGGTGGCGAAGCTCATCACGAGCGGGTCGACGGTGCCGGCGCGGGCGACCGAGCGATTCTCGACCGGTGTCGATGGGCAGACCTCGATCAAACTCAACATCGTGCAGGGCGAGCGCGAGATGGTGGCGGACTGCCGGAGCCTGGGCGAGTTTCACCTGCGCGGGATCCCGCCGATGCCCGCGGGCATCCCGCAGCTCGAGGTGGAGTTCCTGGTCGATGCCAACGGCGTGCTGTCGGTGAGCGCTGTGGAGCAGCGGAGCGGGGAGCGCGCAGAGCTTCAGGTGGTGCCGAACCACGGCCTGACCCGCGAGGAAGTCGAGCGGATGGAGACCGAGTCGCTCGAGCACGCCCGCGACGACATGACGCAGCACCGCGTGATCGATCTGGTGGTCAACGCCGAGCTCGATCTCAAATGGATCGGCGAGCGGCTCGACGCGGTGGCGGGCGAACTCGAGGCCGAACGCGTGACGGCGCTACGCTCGATGATGACCGAGCTTCGGGTGATGATCACCGCGGCCCGTGCCGATTGGCGCGCTGTGGATGCGAATGTGTTCGCGGCGCTCAAGCAGCGGCTCGACGAGGCGTCGATGCGCGTGCATGAGCTGAGCATCGCGCGGACGCTCTCCGGCGCGAGCCGAGGGCGCGCGCCTGCGGACGGTGTGCGGTAGATCCGAGCGTGTCGGCGCGCCGCCCGAGGGCTCGCGCCCTCGGCTCGCACCGGTGAGTTGCGATCGCGTAGTCTCGGTGGCGATGCGGTCGTCGATCCTGTTTCTTGGGCCGTCGTTCATGGAGACGCGCGGCGGGGCACCGATCCGCGGTGTGCAGCTGTTCGATATGCACCTGGTGCGCGAGCTCGTCGGGCTCGGTCACTCGGTCACGGTGGTGGCGGAGCGGTCGTGGCGTCGGCGGTTGGAAGAGGCGTTTGGGGCGGTGGTAGGTGCGGGCGGTTCCGGCGGAGCACGGGCCGGCTCGCTCGAGGTTGCGTGGACGCCGAACCTGCGCAAGCCCATCTGGAACGGGTTGTGGGCGCTCGCGGGGTTGGGGATACGGCGCCGGCGGTTCGACCGGCTGGTGGTGGGCAACATCTCGCGCGGGATCGGGCCGATCGCGGAGCGGGTGATCAAGATGGGGCTCGCGCCCGCGGGTGTGGTGATCGCGCACAAGGGTGGGCACCCGGGCATCTATGCGCCGTTCCGGCGCGCGCGTCTGGAGGTGCTGGCGATCAATCCGCTGATCGCCTCGCAGTGCGTCGAATGGCCGGTGCGGGTGATGATCCGGTACGGCGTGGCGAATGCGGATGCGTTTTTCCCGCCGGACGACTGGCCGGGGAGGCTCGGCCGTGAGGCGACGCCGGAGCGCCCGGTGCGCATCGTTGTGCTGGGCAAGCTCGACACGCCGTGGAAGGGCGCTGCCGAGGCGATCGAGGCGGTCCGTCGTCTGCCCGGGCAGGACCGCGCGCGGGTGGAACTCCACCTGGCGTCGTACGCGGTGCCCCCCGAGATCGAGGCGGGTGTACCGGTGGTGGTGTACCCATGGCTCGACGCGAGCGAGATCCCGGGGCTCGTGCGGACGATGGATGCGATGCTCGTGCCGTCGCTCAGCGAGCGTGAGACGTTCAGCCAGGCCATCGTGCAGGGGATGCTGACAGGCCTGCCGATCGTGGCGAGCGATGTGCCGGTGCTGGCCGAGAAGCTCGACGCGGGCGGCGGGGTGACGTTCGAGCGGGCGGGTGATGTGCCCGGACAGCTCACGGCGTTGATCGCGGACCGTGTGATCGGAGACCCGGGGTGGCGTGTGAGTGCGGGGCAGGCGGCGCGGCGGACAGCGGTCGAGCGGTATGTGTGGGATTCTGCGTGGTTCAGCGAGGAGTTCTTGGGAGGGGAGATGGCATCGGGTCGTCGGCACCGGATACCGGGCACCGGGCACCGGGCACCGGGTGGTGGAGCGGGCCGCTCGGGTGCTTGAGGCTTTAGTTCAGATGGGGCCGTGTTGGGGCGATACAGTGCTGGCTCAAGGAGCAGTGCATGGCTTGGATTACGAAGGATTCTGCGGGTGCGAAAGTTGAGCGCCGCGACGAGCCCTATCTCACCGCCGAGATCAAGCGCGAGGTCGAGCAGACCTACCTGCCTCGGTACGAGAAGAAGGCGGGGGCCCTGCTGCCGACGCTCCACGCGGTGCAGCACGCGCACGGGTGGCTTCCCAAGCAGGCGCTGATGGAGATCGCCGAGTTCCTCGAACTCACACCCGCTGAGGTGATCGACACGGCGAGCTTCTACGAGGAGTACTGGCTCAAGCGCAAGGGCAAAAACGTGATCGCGGTGTGCCGCTCGATCGCGTGTGAGTTCTGCGGGTCGGACGCGATCACGAAGGCCTGTAAGGACAAGCTCGACATCGAGGAGCACGAAACGACCGACGATGACACGTTCACACTCGTCGAGCTGGAGTGCTTGGGCTCGTGCGGCACAGCGCCGGTGGCACTGATCAACGAGACGCTCCATGAGAATCTGACGCCGGAGCGGATGGCGCAGCTCATCGACGAGACGTCGCGCAACGGCCACTGAGGCGCCAGCTGCTCGGAGGGTGTCGAGCGTCATCGGCCGGAACCTGGTCTCCCGGGGTGCCGTGGCCCGGGCGAAGCGAAGGCCACGCTCGTACGCGGGCTGAGCGGTGCTCACGTGGCCTTCGGATGCCTGCGGCATCCTCCAGACCGCGGCACCGCGTGTGCAGGGTTCGGTTGTTCGGGGCGGTTCAGCGTTCTTCCGCGGTGAGTCGCGCCGCGACAACCTCGCCGATGAAGAGTTCATGGTCGGACTCGAAGTCGAGGTGCATGGTCACCCGGCAGTCGAGGACCGCGAGCGACCGCGCGAGGAGCGGGGTGGTGCTGTCGAGGTGGAAGGTCTCGAGGGAGGGGAAGACCGCAACGCCGTGATCGGCGTCGACGGGCTCGTGGAAGGCCCGCCACAGGAAGTCGTCGTTCGGCGGGACCTGGCAGAGCCCGAAGCAGTGCGAGTCGCGGATGAGCGGGCTGATGGGCTCGCCCTTGGCGAGGGCGATGCTGACCGAGGGCGGGGCGGAGCCGCACTGCTGCACCCAGGTGATGCGTCGCCCGGCCACCACCCCCTCATGTGAGGCGGTGAGGATAAACCGGCCCGCGGGGATACGGGCGAGGGCCGCGAGCGGGGCGTTGCCTTCGTGGTGGGGGGGCGGGCTGTTGTACATGTGGTGTCGGGGGGCAGCGGTCAAGCACTGTACCGATCCGCGGCGTGGGGCGTGTCGCGCGACGGTTGGTGGATAGGAACTGGCGAGGTGGTTCACGAAAAATCGTGCGGTGCGTCAAATGATTGCACTGGCTCGGCGCACCCGCCCCGGTTGTTGAAATCACTGCGTTCGTGTCACAAATGACCCACCGCCGGCATGATTCATTTTATTTGGCACACCGGCCTGGACAGCGTTTCGCGGCCTTCAGCGGAGCGCCATGCTGCATGACTCAAAGCCCGTTAGTGTCCCGAGTCTGAAGTATCCAGGCAGACGTTCTTGACCCGTCGGAGGATGTTGTCGGCGTCGGCGGTCCAGTTGAACGGTGTGGCGTTCTCATTGCGCGCGTCGATGTAGTCACGAATCGCTTTCTCGAGTGAACGCACCGATCGGAACACACCGCGGCGGATCCGCTTCGTGGTGATCTCGGCAAAGAATCGTTCGACCTGATTGAGCCAGCTCGCACCCGTTGGTGTGAAGTGCGCGTGATACCGCGGTCGTCGCGCGAACCAGCGCTTCACCGCAGGCGTCTTGTGGGTCGCGTAGTTGTCCATCACGATGTGCACCTCGGTGCCCGGCTCGCTGGTCTCGCGCACGACCTCGTCCACGCTGTTGAGGAACTTGATGAACTCCTGGTGCCGGTGCTTGCGGTGACACTCGCCGATGACCACGCCGGTCTTCACGTCGAGTGCGGCGAACAGGCTCGTCGTGCCGTGGCGGACGTACTCGTGCGTGTGACGCTCGGGCGAGCCCGGCCGCATCGGCAGCACCGGCTGTGTGCGATCGAGGGCCTGCACCTGGCTTTTCTCGTCAACGCAGAGCACGATCGCCTTGTTTTCTCGATCCATATAGAGCCCGACGACGTCGCGCACCTTCTCGACGAACCGCGGATCGGTTGAAAGCTTGAATGTCCCTGCGCGGTGCGGCTGAAGATTGAATGCACGCCAGACCCTCGACACGGTGGACTGGCTCAGCCCGAGTTCCTCGGCGAGCGCGCGCGTGCTCCAGTGCGTCGCGTGCTTGGGCTTGGTCTCCAGCGTGCGCGTCACGATCTCGTGCACGCGTTCATCACTGATCGAACGAGGTCGGCCCGAACGAGGCTCATCATCGAGCCCTTCGAGCCCACGCTCGGCGAATCGCTTCCGCCACGTCTGCACGGTCGGGCGGCACACGCCAAGCTTCATGCAGATCTCGGCGTTGTTCATGCCATCGGCCGCGGCCAGCACGATCCTGGCACGTGTCGCGAGCGCTTGCGCGGTGTGACGCCGTCGCGCCCAACGCTTGAGTTCGGCCCGGTCGTCCTCGGTGAGCTCGATCTCGATGGCGGCTGGTCCGGGCATGGTGATGCCCCCGTACATGTGCGTGCAGGCTACATCGACCCGAACCAATAGCGCCAATGAAATTCAGACTCGGGACATTAGGCGATGTCTGGCGGATTAAGAAGTACGAGGTACCGGCGGAGGACGGCGAGCTTCTCGAAACGTGTGCCGATGCGGCCGTTCTCTTTGAGGTCACCGATGGTCCGCTCGGCGACATCGCGACCTCGGTAGACGATTCTGTGCAGTCTCTACCGACCGTGGCGATTGATCCGATCGGTGCGAGATCATGTCGAAGATCCCGCATCGCTCGCGCCATTCGCGCACGCGCAGATAATTGCAGCCCTTGTCGCCGGTGATCCACATCGGCCTCCTGTTCTTCGGCCGCGCACGCGTGATCGCAGCCTCGAGGTGCTTGGACTCCTGGGCCTGCCCGGCGGAGATCGTCGTGCCGAGTGGGGCGCCGAGCCCGTAACAAACCAGATCCGAATCGTCCGAGGGCGTGGTCTCGGGGCTCTGAAACGCCCCCTTTGCGCTACTCCGGCGGTGGCCCTTGAGGCTCGGATGCTGCTGCCATCGACGCACGAAGTGTCTCGGTCGATGCGTATTCGGGGCTTCGCAAGGATCTTGTCGACTGTGCCGTCTTCGGTCCATCGATGGAAGCGTCAGGAGACCATCTTCCATGAGCTGTAGGGCTCGGGCATGTCTCGCCATGGCGAGCCGCACCGGAGCACCCAGCGTATGCCGTCGAAGGTGGTGCGGTGATCGTTCGAGTGCCCGATGCGTCGCTGCTTGGGCAGCGGCGACGCGGTGAGCTTCCGGTGCGGATTGGTGAGTTTGAATCGTCGCACCCGTGCCCCCTTGCCGCGGGTACTCTCCTTCACGCAATACCAAGGCGTAGCCCCCTCAAGCAACGAAGAAACATCCGTCAGGCACTGCCTGGTAGCGTCAAGATATCTGAGGTGCGACACATTAATATTACTAAAATTGAAGAGATACTCAAGTGTAAATTCTACTGTTGAGTTCTTTCACTAAATCCACGATCTCGGCTAAGTTGTAGGTTCGCCCAAGCACGCCACGCGTCATCACCACGAAAAGCGATAGCTTGCAACGCCTCGTGCGTGGTGTTGTCGAGTTCTCCAGTGCTGACCTGAAGCCTCGTCTTTCCTTGAAGTGCGGGCAAGTACTTGTCCCACACTGCGAGGGCGGAGTCATAGGCTGCGATTGCCTCGTTCGTCTGACCGGCACGCTCAAGCGTCAACGCAAGATTCACACGCGGGTCCGGGTGGCCGGGCATGAGCTTTCGGGCCCACTGGAACTCGTTTGCAGCTGCGTACAATTCATCTCTTGCGAGAAGTAAAATGCCTAGATTGTTGTGTGATGGGCCGTGATAGATGTCCGCCGCAAGTGCCTCGCGGAGGAGTCGCTCCGCGAGTTCCGGATTCTCATCGAGCACCGTGGTCGCGCGTCGATGAAGCATACGGGCACGTTCGGGGTTCCGAGGTTGGTCCTGCCCGCTTGTGTAGGGGCTTGGTGTGTACCGGCTCGCACATCCGGCTAGTGTGAATGCGGGGCTGACCAGTGCAGCGACAAGGAATACTCGAGTGAGTTGTCGAAACATCTCGATGTACGATGACATCTGTTCTTTACACTGTTGCACTTAACTTAGCCTTTCTCCACCACGCTGATAAACTCAAGATCAAGAACTGCTCGGTACAGCGGCTCGAGTGGGCGGTACGGGTCATCGGCACGGTCACGCCGATCGGTATGCACTAGATCAATCGCGACAATATTCCAGCCGTCTGTCGCCTGAACCAACTCCACCAGCACGCGCGCGAGTTCATCGGGTCGAATGCGTTCAAGTGTGACCCTCGACAAACGTCGTTCAACACCGTTCGTTTCAGAAGCTACAGGAGTCGAAGACATCTGGCCCACTTCGGCAGACACTCGTGCGGCCCGCAGACTGTGTTCGACCATAGCAAGCAGATCTTCGGTGCCGCGACGTGTACCAGTAGATTCGGTGTTGCCGACTTGCCGTTCCAGAGCAACGGCCTGAAGTGCCAGGTCTTGAACAAGCCGATATCGATTGATCGCTTCACGCTCGTTTTCTGCCGCAGAATTGCGTTGGGCGAGCATGAATATCGCCCCGGATGCTACCGCCGCGACACACGCGAGCGCGATCAGGAACCTTTCTCGAAGCCTTGCGTTCATTGGTCGGCCCCTTCTCCACACCGAAGAACGATTGTCGATCGGACCGCAGAAGCACCGGTGGGCACGCCGCTCGAGGAACTTACCGAACATCCCGCTAGGCGTGATCCAAGTTCGGCCAGCAAGCGTTCATGGTCGCGCAGGTCGCGAAGAGTCGATCGAACCTGGATCGAGTCCTCTGTGATTCGTAGACTATTTGTCTCGGAAACAAGGTCTTGCGGCCAAGCGGACAGCAAAGAAACATACCGGCTCGTTGCGATGGGTGGCTGTGATGCAGCACTGATGAGGGCCGTACGATCACGCACCTGCGCAATGTAGGACTGAAGCCGATGTAGTGGATCGACACCACTGGGGCCCGGTCCAATGACCGACTCCACTAATTGAATAGCTGCCTGTTGTGCCGCGTTTTCTCCTCGGACTGCGTTCGTCGTGCGTTGCCAAATGCCGTAAAACGCTAGCAGAAATGCGCCCGCGAGCACGAGTGCCTGCACAGCACGATGTATGCGTCGGCGTAGTCGACTTCGAGGGCTCTCGAATGTGCCGCTTCTGTATTCAAAGGCTGCACAAGGCAGAGGCTCTCGATTCCCTTCGTGCACCCAGGCCGGGACTGATTCCGGGATGATTGACTCGAGAGGACCATGAATCTGCTCTGTGTCTTCGATCAACGACGCGAGTAAGCCTCGATCGACCCCGCAGGCTACGTAGAGATTGGTTTGTTCCAAGGTGGTGAAGCGTGCCTCAATAGTGTCGAGCGGACAGGGCAGCCACGGCTCGAACGCGAATCGGAGCTGCGATTCACTCGGACGGCGAGGCAGGCCATCGAGTCGTGCGAAGAAACACTCCTCTGTGCGCAACAAGATGGCAGATCCTTGGCGAATCGGCCGCATACGGGAATCATGCTCCGCCACCTGATTCATCGGACGATCTCGAGTCGCAGCGAGCGACCGGCGACATCAAGTTCTATGAATTGAGAAGTAATGAGGGTCACACGTACTCGATCAACAAGTTCATCTCCTTCCACCACTGTGATGTACTCGTCTGCGTTCTGAAGGTGAACGAATGCAGCGCGACCGCGTTCATCACCTGTAATCGCGATCAAGCGAGCACTGACGC
>JBCDJJ010000049.1:0-27192 GCA_038747915.1 Planctomycetota bacterium
CCGGCGCCCGAGCCGTCGTTGAACTCGGTGTAGACCGGAGAGAACGGGGAGATGTTGATCGGTGCGAACGATGCTGTGAAGCTCGACCTGGGCTCGGCGTCGACGACGCCGTCCCACTCGAAGGTGTTGAAGTCAATACTGAGGTCGGCCGTGGAGACGGTGCTCGTGCCCGTGGCGGCCACGAGCGCGTTGTCGTAGTCGATACGGCCGGCACTGAGCGTGTCGAAGTCCGACTGCGTGGTGGCCTGGTTGTTGATGGTGACGGACTGACCGCCGTAGAACTCGTCGATGATGTCGGAGTAGTCGTTGGTGGTCGCGAGGGGCGACGCGATGATCGCGGTCCATGCGCCGGCGTTGGTGAAACCATCGGGGATCTGGAAGTTGGCGTAGTCCGGCAGGCCGTTGTGGTTGGGGTTGAAGGTACCGTCAGCGTTCTTGCCCTCGATGCCGTCCTGCGTCGACGAGTTCTTGAAGTTGACCGTGGCGAGGTACCCGGTGGCCGGGCCGCCGAGGTCGACGAAGTTCGATGCGTCGGCGGTGGAGGCAGCGGCGGCGATGCAGGCGAAAGCTGCGACCGACGGGAGCGATGTTCTGATGTTCTCGATCATTGGACTCTCTTACAAAGACGTGTCTTCCCGACACGGTGTGGGGTGGGATGCCATCGCAACCGACTCATGGTGGGCCGGACAGCGACGTGCGAGCCTGGACGCAGCACCGGCCGCGAGAGGGGAGCGGAGCCACGACAATGGACGAAAGATCACCGGCGGCGGCGAGCCAGGAACCCGGCGGCGAGCACGCACGGGAGTGCCGTTCCGGGTGCCGGGATCACGAACGATCCAACGGCACCGACCGTGCCCGTGAGGTCGATCTGCAGCCGCGAGTTCTGAAAGGAGATGAACGGTGAATCGTCGAGACTGAGGGCGATCGTGCTGCCGGAGATCGAGAAGCCATCCACCTCCGACCACACAGCGTCTCCATCGAACGCGGTAAAGGTGAGGTCGAACGCGATGTCGATCGAGGTGAGCACACCGTCGGTGAATGTGACCGTGTCGTTGGCATCGAGATCGCCGAAGAGGATCTCCCCGTCGGAGTCGAAGAACCAGAGACCAAGTCCGAAGTCGGAAATGTCGCTCACAACGGTTGGCGCCGCGTTCGGATCGGCCGCGGTTCGATTCGGGTCGTCGGACCAGAGCTCGCTCAGGTCGATCGCATCGACGAGGACGGTCTCCACGCCAACGCCGGTGATGGTCGAAGCGTCGAATGTGAGGTCTCCCACCACGAAGTCGGCTTCACGAGGGAACAGATCGACCGCCGTGCCGAGCAAAGAGCCGGTGCTCGGCGGCACGGAGCCATCGAGCTCGCTCAGGAACAACCCATCGGTATCACCGGTCCGGGCGCCCACGGAGCCGAGCGAGCCGTCGCCCTCGCTGATCTGGGCGTAGGACTGTGTGAAGGCGTTCTCGGAGATGAACCCATCGGGGTCCATCGTGCTAGCCAGACTGATAGTCTGTGCGTGGAGCGGGACATGTAGACCTGCGACGACGAGCGAAAGCACGGAGAGTGACCGCTGAGTTGACGTGTTCATGCAGCCTCCTTTGATACATAATTGCGAATGCGTCTCACTCGCACTATACTCAAAAACCCGTGACTGGCAACCGAACCTTCGACAGACCGTGGGTCCCTCTGGCGGCTCGACCGTGCGTGGTGCCCGGGAGCCGTCACGCTGGGCATCGGAGAAACGACTGTTGAACGCGTGGCCGTGGTGCTCAGCGGCCCGCTCAATCAACGAATTGCGGGATCACCAATGAGAACAGGCCTTCGCTCGTTCATCGCGTGTTTCGTGGCCTCCTTGGCGCTCGGTACGTCGGGAGGGCTGCTCGGTTGCGGCAATAGTCGTCCGCCCGTGTTCCCACCCGACGCGTCGCTCGAGGACAAAATCGAGCTCACACGGGAGCACCTGCGTCTGCCGGGTGCTGCGGTGGCGGTGTACGAGGGCGGGACCCCGCTGGTCGACCGGGCGTTCGGCGTCGCGTCCCTCGAGACCGGTGAGCCGCTCACGCGCGAGCACCGATTCCGGGTGGCAAGCATGGCGAAGCCGGTAGTGGCCACCGTCGTGCTGCAGCTTGTTGACGATGGCCTGCTCACGCTCGACGACGCGATTTCGGTCCACCTGCCAGGAGTACCCGATGGTGATCGGATCACGGTTCGGATGCTCGCCCAGCACACGAGCGGGCTGCGCAATTACATCGGCCTGCCGGGAGTGAAAGAGGGCTTCGCCTCCGAGCCGACGCGATCGTGGACCGAGGCGGAGCTGCTCGACATCGCCTACGACGCTGGGCCGCACTTCGAGCCTCCGGGCGACGGATGGATGTACTCCAACACCAACTACATCCTCCTGGGGCAGCTAATCGAGCGGCTCGAGGGAGAGCCGCTCAACAATGTGATCCAGCGGCGGATCTGCCAGCCACTCGGGCTCACCGCCACGTTCTACTCCGCGGACGCCGCGATGCCGGCGCCGTACGCAACCGGCTACCAGATGGGCGATGCGGACGGTCCGAACTTCTGGGTTGGCGTCGGTGATGTGCATCACGATGTGACCAAGACGTCGCCTTCGATGTGGCACGGCGCGGGCGCGATGGTGTCGACGCTGGATGATGTGCAAATATTGATGAATGCGATCGCCACCGGTGCGCTGGTGAGCGAGTCCTCCTTCAAAGAACAAACGACGTGGCGGGATTCCGGCTACCCGGTCGACTACTCCTACGGGCTCGGCCTGATTAACTATTTCGGAGCGATCGGGCACAACGGCAATGTGCCGGGCTACCAGGTCACCGCGATGCGCGACCCCGAACGCGATCTCTCGATCGTGGTGCTGACGAATCTCTACAGCTCGTTCAACTACGAAGATCCGGCTGACGCCATCTTCTTCGTGATCATGCGGCATTTGACCGGCCGTTCGTACGCGGCGCCGGGCTGGAAAGGGTGGTGATCGTGCGCTGCGTTTCAACCGCTGACATCCGAACGTGGCACCTGCTCAGCCCGGCTCTCCACCCTGCTCGGCTCATCGTGCTCGCGTGCCTGGCTTCGCTGTGCATGCTCGTGTTCGCCGGTGGGTGCGGTCGCTCCGAGGGCGCAACGGAGCAGGGTAGCGATCCCGGCGTGGTCAACGTGTACACCGCCAGGCACTACGACACCGATGACGCTCTCTACGCACGCTTCACCGAGGTGACCGGCATCCGAGTCAACCTCATCGAGGCCGATGCGGACCAGCTCATCGCGCGAATCGAGCGTGAGGGCGATCTAAGCCCCGCGGATGTGCTCATCGTGGTCGACGCGGCCCGCCT
The DNA here is from genome assembly GCA_038747915.1 of Planctomycetota bacterium. GTDB lineage: Bacteria > Planctomycetota > Phycisphaerae > Phycisphaerales > UBA1924 > JBCDAP01. The sequence goes on from JBCDJJ010000049.1 coordinate 3,345, forward strand.
GCACCGCGCCGAGGCCAAGAGCGTGTTCTCGCCGGTGGCCTCGGAGCAGCTCGACCAGCTCATCCCCACAGCGCGCCGGCACCCGGATGGTCTGTGGTTTGGTTTGACCGAGCGTGTGCGTGTCATTGTCGCGTCGAACGATCGCGTGTCAGAAGATGCGCCGAATTCGTACGAAGACCTAGCAGATCCCCGGTGGCAGGGGCGCCTCCTCGTTCGCAGTTCGTCAAATGTCTACAACCAGTCGCTCGTGGCGGGCATGATCGAGTCGATCGGCGCAGAGGCGACCCAGGCGTGGTGCGAAGGCGTGGTGGCGAACTTCGCACGCACCCCACAGGGTGGGGACACCGATCAGATCCGCGCGGTGGCTGCCGGCGTAGGTGACCTCGCCCTTGTCAACCATTACTACCTCGCGCGGATGCTGGCCGGTGACGGCGCCGACCTCGAGGCGGCCTCGGGCGTCCGGGTGATCTTCCCGAATCAAGGCGGGCGTGGCGCGCACGTGAACATCTGTGGCGCCGGTGTGGTGCGCTCCGCCCCGAATCGGGCGAACGCGATCGCACTGCTCGAATTCCTCGCGGATGATGAAGCCCAGGCGGCACTCGCAGCGGGTAATTTCGAGTACCCGGTGAAGGAAGGCGTGACAATCGTGCCGATCGTCGAAGACTTCGGCGCGTTCGAGGCCGAGGGGATCAACGTCTCTACGCTCGGTCGGCACAACGCCGAAGCGGTGCGGGTCATGGATCGGGCCGGGTGGCGATAGGCCGGAACGAGTCGAACCACGATGCGGTTCGCACGAGGTTCACGCTTCCCCGCCCGACCGAGGAGCACGGCTGGATTGCGTCGGCACTGCTCGTGACGCTCCTTGTCGTCGTTCCGGTGACCGCTCTGGTGATTGTGTCGACCGCCGATTCCAGCGGAGCGTGGCGACATCTCGTCGACACGAAGCTGCTCGAGTATGTCCGCAACACCACCGTACTGATCCTCTCGGTGTGCATCGTGGCGACACTCATCGGTGTCGCAGCGGGGTGGTTGATCACGGCGTACGAGTTTCCAGCCCGCGCGGTGCTCGACAGGGCGATGATCCTGCCCCTTGCTGTGCCACCGTACCTTTCTGCGTACGCCTACTCGGATGCCCTTCAAGCCGGTGGCCCGATCGAATCTTGGTTCCGCGGCACACTCGGGTGGTCGGACGCGGGGGCGTGGCCCATCGACATCCGATCGCTGCCCGCCGCTGCGATCATCCTGGCGCTAGCGCTCTTCCCGTACGTGTACATCGCGGCGCGTCAGGCGTTCGAGTCGCAGGGGTACTACGCCACCGTGGTCGCACGAACACTTGGAATGGGACCGATCCGTAGCTTCGCTCGGGTCGCGATCCCGCTCGCGTGGCCCGCGGTGATCGTTGGAGCCGGTCTCGTGCTCATGGAGACCGTGGCCGACTTCGGCGTCGCGGACTACTGCGCGGTCGACACGCTCTCCACAGGTGTGTACCGGGCGTGGTTCGGCATGGACGCACCGTCGGCCGCAGCACGTCTATCCATCGTGACCCTCGGTGGGGTGGTCGCTCTCCTGCTCGCGTTGTGGTGCGTGCGCCGAGCGATCCCGGTGCATCACGCAGCGAGTACCCGCCCATCGCAAAGAGTGGTGCTGAGTCGCGCCTCGTCGATCTGCGTTCTCTCAGTGTGCGCGATCCCCGTCGTGCTCGGGGCCGTGGTGCCAACGGTGGTCTTCGTGGTCAACGCGGTCGGCGTGCAGCCGGGCACGCGCATGGAGTCGTTCCTGGGCAACGCGCTCGACACCGGTGTGCTCGCGACGATTGCGGGTCTGGTCGCCGTGGCCCTGGGGCTTGTGGTCACGTATGCCAAGCGTCTGACGCGGTCTCGGCTGCTCCACGCACTGATCTCATTGTCGACGCTTGGGTATGCGGTGCCGGGCACGGTGATCGCGGTGGGCCTTTTGATCCCGCTGTCGTGGCTCGATCACACGATGAACAGCATCGGCACCCGATGGGGTGGTGATCGAGAAACCCTAGGACTTCTCCTGACGGGCTCGCTCGTCGCGGTGGTGCTCGGGTGTCAAACGAGATTCCTCGCGGTGTCCGCCGGTGTCATCGAATCATCCCTCGGCAGAGTCCGAGCGTCGATCGACGAGGCGGCGCGCACGCTCGGCGTTGGCGCAACATCGTCCTTCTTTCGAGTTCATCTTCCGATCTGCACTGGTGGTGCCCTCGCTGCCGGACTACTTGTCTTCGTCGATGTTGCGAAGGAACTCCCGATGACCCTGATGCTCCGGCCGTTCAACTTCGATACGCTCGCCGTGCGCACGCATCAACTCGCATCCGACGAACGACTGGGCGAGGCGTCGCTCAACGCGCTGGGGATCATTGGTGTCGGAGTCGTTGCGATTCTCATTCTCTCTGTGATCGGCACCGCACAACCGCGCAGCGTGAACGGTACTCGGACAGACGGCCTGAACCATGACTAAACGGGGCCACCACGATGCCGATAAAAAGAATAGTGGGCTTATCGTTCGCGATCTCTCATTCGCGTACCGCAGCGCGGATCCAGTCCTGACCGGGGCATCGGTTGTCATCCCCCGCGGCGAGATGCACTGTTTGAATGGCCCATCCGGGACTGGGAAGTCGACCTTGCTTCGACTGATCGCGGGACTCGAACGCCCAACCGGTGGGTCGATCTCGATTGCCGGGAAGCAGGTCTCAGGAGATGGCGTACATGTGCCCCCCGAGCACCGATCGGTCGGCATGGTGTTCCAGAGCTATCACTTGTTCCCGCATCTGTCGGCATGGCAGAACGCGGCGTTCGGTTCACCACTGTCTTCACGGCGAGCGCGGCGTGCGCACGCCAATGACCTGCTCGATCGTCTGGGTGTGCTCGGGTGCGCGCACGCGAAGCCTCACACGCTCAGCGGCGGTCAGCAGCAGCGAGTGGCCATCGCACGCGCCCTGGCGCGCAGGCCGAGCGTGCTGCTGCTCGACGAGCCGGTTCGGAGCCTCGATGACGCATCGGCCACCATCTCGCTCGACACGATCCGCGTCGCAACGAGCGACTTCACGCCATCGATTCTCTTGGTCACCCACGACACGAAGAACTCGTCAAGCGAGTTCGCAGCACGATCGACACTGCAATACGGACAGATCAGAGCAAATGAACGAACGCACGATGACAAAGGCGCAGCGGACGCCGCTGTGCCCCACCCCAATCAGGCGTAGGATCTGCATACCTGCATCGCACGGCTCATGTCGAGGGTGACTTCGTCGAAAACCCCCATTCCATGATCGCTTCAGAAGGAATCGGCGGATAACGCAGCTTCAACCGCCACAGTACGAAGTCGCTTATGTCCACGTCCATTCGAGATGCCACGTCCAGAATCATCTCGTGATAAGTCGGTAGCTCCGCGAGCAGAAGGCCATCACGGCCGCCGATCCTCTGCTCGGGTGCCTCGCAGACCGGCAGGCGCATCATCTCGGTTGATCTCAAAATGCTCGTGTTCGAGCCGTCGATATCCGACGTGATGTAGTACTGCGGCGGTTCAACCATCGGCAGGTCCGGATGCACGAGAACATCAAAGACCAGCAATTCACAGGGCGTATAGCACCGAGGCGAAAACCGAGCAACATAGCCGTGCGGCCTTCGGACTGAACCCATTGTGCGCATGAACTCCCCGGTAAAAAATGTGCAGACGCCGCGCTTCCCGATCTCACCATCGACCAGTTCATCCACTACATGCCCGTCAGGGATTGTGCGCCGCTTCAGCGCCGGGAGATTCGGCGAACAATGACTCCTCAGCAGTGGCACGTCGTCTGGTGCCACATCTGGATCCATGGGGTATCGCTCAACTCCGATTTTCAATAGGTCGTCGTTGCTGCCGATACGAGACCGACCGACAATCCATGTCCGTCCTCGAGACAATCGCTGGAAGTCGGCGAAACCGCGCACGGCGGAGAGCAACGGAAAACCGCCGGTCTCGTTCCCCGGCAGCAGAATCGTGTTCAGAATCTGGAGGCGGGCCTGGACCCCAAAGGTAGAGGCGTTCGCACGAAAAGCGTTCCGGCGGACAGCAAGGTCGGCACGCGTCGATCCATGCTCTGCGAGATGTCCGAGCATCGAGTCGAGCACCGCCCGATCACCCGCATGCACACGCGTCAGCTGCTGGTGCATCTCAAGCGACGACTCGACGCGCCCGATGGCCGAATCCGAAACACCCTTCTTGCGGGCCGAGTCGAGGATGATCCGCATCCCGCCTCGACCCGGGAGTTCCCGGACACCAGCAAAGCGGTCGGGGTCATCAACGACAGCAACCAGCTTGCGTGCAAGGTTCAGGTCGACCTCGAGCACGTCTGCGACACGCTGTGGCTTGAGGTCGGTGATCGACAACTCTCTGATGACGTCCATCAGTGAGCCTCGCAGAGACGCGACCACTTCGGAGGCGGCCTCTTCGAAGGGCAGCGTCCGGATGTCATCCGATGTCATCGAGGTCGTCGAGGTCGTCGAGGTCGTCGAGGTCGTCGAGTTGCGGGGCTGGGATTGAGAAGGAGCCATGTCTCGAATGTAAACACAACGGGCGTCAGGGCTAGCAGCTGCACGCGCGTTTAAACTTTTGTTCGATCCATTTGCTTCATGCAGACTCTGGCAACAAGCTGAAAGAGCCGGGTGTGCTGCCTGTCCCTTTTTGTTTGGATGCTGTTCATGATGTGGCCGATGCGTCTGGGAGCTCCTGGCGGGGCGTGCAGTGAACGCGGTGCGGCGCGTCGAGACGATCGCTGGGCCCGAGGGGAGGCAGAGTGTAAAGACGAGACGATCGGATGTGGGAGCCTAGTTTCTCTTCTTGCTGCGGTCGCGGCACCCGCGTCGGGTCAGATCGAGCCCAGCATGTGGAGCGAGGCCCACTCCCGACCGTCGACCTGTTTGGCTTCAACGGCCCTGCTTTCTCGCCTGATCTGTCCACGTGGGTGATGCGTGCAACGCGAGCAACACCGCCGATGACGAGTACCCGCTCGTCGGTGAGGGCGACCACATGATCCGTCGCGCGGAGAGCCCGCTCGACACGCTGAGCCGGGGCGCAACGATCGATCCGAACGATGGCGACGACATCCTGACGTTTATCAGCGAGCGACAAGTCGCGATCAACGACAACACCGAGATCGCCTTCAACGGTCACACCGCGATCAGTACCTCCCGCGATACCGTGTGCAAGCACGCCGAGGGTGAGAGAATCACATCGGTCTCGACGATCGGCCGCAGGCCAATCCCTGCGGGTGGAAACAACTCAGTGCAGCGTCCTCGATCTACTGCTCGCTCGACCCGTCACCCGCACCCCTTCTGGTACCAGTGTTCGCAACTCGGTGCATGACCATGTACCAAAGCGGGCGAACGGACTCGAACCGTCAACATCCAGCTTGGAAGGCTGGCGCTCTACCATTGAGCTACGCCCGCAGCGAGCACCATCCTAGCACCACCAACGCGCCGATCATTCCCCTGGCTCCACGATCAGCACCTGGCACGCCGGCGGCCCATCCGTCGCGAGCGGCCCGCGCCACACCCGCACCCCGGCCCGCTCGAACGCCTCGACCGCCCGCGGCGCTGTCGGCCGATTCGGATCCGCGAGCAGCGCCGGCACGCCCGCCGACGCGAGCACCGCGGCGAACGGCTCGTGGAGCGACGCGTCGTACAGCAAATCCGCTGCAACGATCACATCCGGGCCGAAGTTGCGAACCGCATCACCCGCGCCCGGCGCAGTGATGTCCACCACGCTTGTCTCGCATGACACACGATTCGCCGCTGCGTTTGTGCGCACAAAGGCGAGCGGCTCTTCACGCCCATCGGTCGCCATCACCGAGCACCCACGCGCCGCACCGAGCGTCAACGACGGCAACGCCGCCACCCCGCACCCGAGCTCCACCACGCGTCCACCATCGGGCACCAGCATCGACCGCTCAAGCCACCGGGCGAGCGCCACCGACGCCGGCCACACCTCCGCCCAAAACCCCGGATGCGTGATCCCCGCCGACGCTTCGCCACGCACCCGATCATCCGGGTGCCCAGGCACTCGGAGCCGCATGGGGTGCCCCGCGACCACGAACACCCGCTCGGCCCACCCAAGATCATCAACTGAAGGATCGCTCCGCACGCACTATTGTTGCATCTCCCTCCGGATCCGAGAAAGGCCCCGCCATGCCCACCTCAGACGTCGAGCTGCTCTCCGCCGCCTGCTGCATCGCCGCGATGGACGGCGAGATCTGCGACCGCGAGAGCAAGGCCCTCGCCAAGCTCAAGGAGCGGGCCGGCGTCGGCGAAGCCTCCTTCAACGCCATGGTCGACTCCGCGAGCAACGACCAGACGTTCTACGAGCGCCAGTTCCGCTACTGCACAAGCGAGCCCGAGCGAGCTGTGAAGCTGCTCTTCAAGGTCGCCGCCCTCGACGGCACGGTCAGCATGGAAGAGCGCGTCATGATCCGCCACTTCGCCGACAAGATGAACATGCCCGAGGCGGAGTTCGAGCGGATCGAGGCGAAGTACACCGCCTCGTAAGCTACCACTCAGGCAGGCGCCAACCCCGCTGCCCTCCGCCACGCCACGAGCTGCCCCAGGTGCTGCTGCTCGTGGCACATCAGGAAGTACCCGATCGCGTGCCCGATGGTCGGGAAGAACGACCGGTAGTCCTCCACGGGCATCACAGCCTCGAAGGCCGATGCGTCGGCCTCGCGCACCGCACCGGTCAGCGCCTCGTGCCCCTTCGCGTAGGTGCTGAGCAGCTCATCCCGCGAGGGGTACGCCGACCGGTCCGCGACCGGCATCGTGCCGAAGTTCATCCGCTCGCCCCACGTCGCATCCGGGCACACGCCCGGCGCCCCGAGCAAGGTGAGCCCCAGATCGATCCCCAAGGAGAGATGGCCGAGCGTCCACGCCGGGTGGTTCCGGATGCCCGCCGGCTGATCGGCGAGGCGGTCGTCCGGGAGCGGATCGATGAACTCGATGACTTGGTACTGACACCCGGCGAAGAGGTCGAGGGCAAGGGATGGGTTCATTGAACAGCTCGCTTCATCGGTCGTTTCCTCCAGACCTCAAACAACAGTCTAAGGAACGCGAGTGCAAAGATCGGTCCAACGACGAGAGGCATGACCGCGAACCACTTGACTCCTCGCTCAAGCACTGCCTCTTCAGGATCTGAGGGGTCGTAGTAGACATCGACCACCGAACCTTCCGGATACCTGTTGACGACACGCCTCGCTTGGTGTTCGTACTTGAACGTACCGTAGCCGAAGGTCTTGGTCACCACCTCGGACTGATGTGTGATGCCATCTACCTCGTAGCTGTAGGCGATAGTGGGAGTGAACCTTGAGTTGAAAGACGGACCCGGAGTGCTGCGGTAGCTGCTTTCTTCGATAACGCCGGTCGTCTTGAGCCATCCGAAGGTTCGCATCCCATCTGGAAGTGCCTCCGAGAACTTAATCGTCAAGAAGACGAGGGCAACGATGAAACACGGCAGAAAGACGCGCATCGTGTAGCGCATGAGCGGTTTTTCAAGCTCTTTCTCCCAGTCGATGGCCATTCAGGCCGCCGACCCCGCCACCGCACTACCCCCGGCACTCACGCTGACCGGCACGAACGTCGGCTTCACCCGGGCCTCGAACTCGTCGCGGAACTTGTTCATGATCGTCCGCACCGCCCAGTTGTTGCCGTCTGCGAGACCGCAGATCGTCGTCCCCGGCATCGCGCCCATGCTCGTCGCGATCTCCTGCGCCAGGTCCAGATCCTTCGTCCGCCCATCGCCCGTCTCGATCCGGCTCATCAGTTGGTAGAGCCACCCCGACCCTTCACGGCACGGTGTGCACTGGCCGCAGCTCTCGTGCTTGAAGAACCGCGCGATGTTCCGCGCCACCGCCACCATGTCCGTGTCCTCATCGAACACGGTCGGACACGCGGTCCCGAGCCCGAGCACGTTGTAGTCGCGGCCGATGTCGAAATCCATCGGCGCGTCGTACTGGTCCGTGCCCAGCACGCCGGTCGACACACCGCCCGCGATCGCGGCTTTGAACTTCTTGCCGCCGCGCATCCCGCCGCAGTATTCCTCGATCATCGTGCGGAGCGGGATGCCGAGGTCGAACTCGAACACGCCGGGCTGGTTCACATGCCCGCTCACACCCATGAGCTTCGTGCCCGTCGAGCCGGGCACGCCGCGGCTCTTGAACCAGTCGGCGCCGCGCTCCACGATGTCCGGCACCGCCGCGAGCGTCTCCACATTGTTGATGATCGTCGGCCGACCGAAGAGCCCCTTCACCGCGGGGAACGGCGGCTTGATCCGCGGCCACCCACGCTTGCCCTCGAGACTCTCGAGCAACCCGGTCTCCTCACCACAGATGTACGCCCCCGCCCCGCGATGCAGGTAGCACTCCACCTTGAAAGGCGCACCGAGCGCCGTCGACGCGCCCTTCAACACGCCATCGCCGCCGAATACGCCCTGCTCATATGCCTCCTTGATCGCCTGCTCGACGATCATCGCCTGGTGGTGGTACTCGCCGCGGATGTAGATGTAGGCCTTGTCGAGCTGACAGGCATAACAGCAGATCGCGATGCCCTCGAGCATCAAGTGCGGATCGAAGTCCATCAAGAGCCGGTCCTTAAAGGTCCCCGGCTCGCTCTCGTCCGCGTTGATCGCGAGATACCGGAGCTCGCCCTTCTCGAGACGCTCCGCCTGCGTGCCCTCAGCGGGCGGCAAGAAGGTCCACTTCAACCCTGTGGGGAACCCCGCGCCGCCACGGCCGCGCAGCTCGGCACCCTTCACCAGGTCGACCAACTCGCTCGGCTGCATCTGGATCGCGTTCCCAAGGGCGGCGTACCCACCGGTCCGCGTGTACTCGTCGTAGTCGACTACGTGGCGCCCCGATTCATCGCCGAACGGGCGACACGGGATGCGGCGGGTCAGGACGGCTTCCTCTGCGAAGTTCATGCGGCTCATGCGTTTACAGCTCCAGCGGTGTCGGCCGAACGATCGAACCCACCGTTCGACACCGACACACGACGGATTCTACGGCGTGGCAGGAACACAGGGGGCTTGTGCCGCGTTCACCATCGGGGCAAGATCGTGAGGTCCTCACCCACCTCGCCATCTCCACACCCACGGAGCCCGCCATGAAGTCGCTCGCCCTCCTCGGTGCCCTCGCAATCGTTGCGTGCTCGCTCGTCCTCATCACCACCCGGTCTACGGGGGCCCACACCCCCGGCTCCCCGCTGCTGCACGATCTCGACCACTACCTCGCCGATCGCGCCGCTGAGGCATCCCAGATCCCGTCCGAGCGACGCATCATGCTCGATGCCCTCGCCGATCACATCCGCGAGACCCGAGCCGCCGACAAGCCCGTCCGTCTGAACTTCGTCTGCACCCACAACTCGCGGCGGAGCCATATGTCGCAACTCTTCATGGCCGCGGCGGCGATCCGCCACGGCATGGACTGGGGCCGGGAGATCGAGTGCTACTCCGGCGGCACCGAGTCCACCGCGTTCAACCCTCGTGCGGTCCGGGCCCTGCGCGACGCCGGCTTCGAGATCCACCAAACGACCAACACCTCGAACCCCATCTACCACGTCAAGCTCGGCGAGAACATGCCCATGCTCACCAATTTCTCCAAGAAGTACGACACCGCGCCGAACCCGAAAGAGAGCTTCGTCGCGGTGATGGTGTGCGGCGAGGCCGATGAGTCGTGCCCGAACGTCGTGGGTGCCGATGCCCGGTTCGCCATCACCTACAACGATCCCAAAGCGTTCGACGACACGCCGCGTGAGGCCGAGGCCTACGCCGAGCGTGCTCGCCAGATCGCCCGCGAGTTCGAGTACGTCGCCGCCCGCGCCACCCGCTGATCGGCCCAGCCACGCACAGAGGATCATGACCATGAGCACGACGACCTCACACGATCATCACTCCCGCCGCACGGCGCTCAAGCTCGCGGTCGGTGCGGGCCTCGCCGCTGCCGCTCTGCCGCTCGCCGCGCAGACGCCGCAGGCGCAGGGACGCACCGATGTCGCCCCCTCTGGCTCGTACAAGATCACGATCGGTCGCATCGAGCTTCACCTCGTCGCCGATGGCACGCTCGAAATCCCACTCGCCCAGACCTTCGCGATCAACGGCGACCTCCACGCCGCCAAGCGGCAGCTCCGCGAGCGCTACCTCCCGGCTGAAGGGCCCGGCCCGGTCCCTGTCAATGGCCTGCTCATCAAGGCGCCCGACGCCACCATCCTCATCGATGCCGGCGCCGGACCGGGCTTTCAGCCCGGCGGCGGACACCTCGGTGCCCACCTGCGCGCACTCGGCGTCACGCCGGACGACCTCGACGCGGTCGTCCTCACCCACATGCACTTCGACCACATGCGCGGCCTCATCGCCGAGGGTTCGCGCGACCTTTTCGCCAGCGCCGAGATCCTGATGCCCACGATCGAGCGCGACTTCTGGGCCGCGCGGCCCGCGCTCGACGAGTGCCTGGCCGATGAAGGCACCAAAGAGAACCTCCGCACCGCTGCGACCGACGTCCTCGGCGCGCTCGGCACCCGCCTCCGCACCATCACCACCACCGAGCAACTGGCCACCGGCGTCCGCCTCGTCCCGCTGCCCGGCCACACACCAGGCCATGTTGGGGTCGAGATCGAGTCCGAGGGCGAGCAGCTCCTGTACATCTCCGACCTCTTCCATGTCGCCGCGCTGCACCTCCCCCGACCGGACTGGTTCGCTGCCTTCGACACCGACGGCCCCGCCGCCGTCGAGACCCGACGGACAACCCTCGACCGCGTCGCCGCCGACCGGCTCCGCATCGCCGGCACCCACATCCCCTTCCCCGGGACGGGGCACGTTCGGCGCGACGGCGCCGCCTACGACTGGCAGCCGGATGTCTGGCGATTCTGAGCCCACCACACCCAAGGCCAGCCGGCATCTCACGAAATGCGGCTGTTCTCCGAAAGTCCCTTGACGCCTTTGCGTTCGGACGTAGGGTTCGATCCGATTGCACGTCACATCGGCTGGAGTCTGTCCACAACGGACCGAAGTCAAGCTGGGAAAGAACAGAGAATCACGTCAACACGCCAAGAGGTGCCGCCACATTTGTGGGTGATATTCACTCAGGTGGTCCCGAGGGAAGCATCGTCATGCCTGCCAACCGTCTGCTGTCTGCTGCGGCCATCGCCGTGGGTGTTTCACCCGGTGCACACGCCATCCTGATCATCGATAACGGGCTCGACACAAACGTGTTCGACTCTGTCACGAGTGACACTGTCGTTGTCGCAGACAGCCTGGGCGGGGCCCCCACGAGGCTCGAGGTCCGAGACGGCGCCGAGCTCGGCGAGAGCATCTTCGACACCAGCCTCCTGACCGACTTCAACTCCTCCGCCGTCATCAATGGTGGCACGCTCACGCAGGATGCCTTCGCCCAGGGCAACAGTTCCATCACCCTCAACGACGGACTCATCCAGGACGACTTCATCACCATCGATACCAGCACCGGCACCATCAACGGCGGCACCATCAACGGCGATGTGGAGTCCCAGGGCGTCAGCACGATTCAGATCTTCGACGGCATCCTCGGTGAAGACACACAAGCCATGGACGGGAGTCTCCTCCAGATCTTCGGCGGTGAGTTCAATCAAGATGTCGAAGCAAGCGAAAGCGCCACCATCGAGATCTTTGGTGGGACCTTCGCAACCGGCGGCCTGGACAACCAAGATGTCGGCGTTAGTGCTGCAGGATTCGCCGAGGTCATCATCTACGGGACCGGCTTCCAGATCGATGGCGAAGACGTTGCCTTTGGGGAGATCGCGGCCAACTCGGGTGTCTTGACCGGCACACTCTTCAATGGCTCCAGCCTCGAGACCAACTTCACCCGCATCAACCAGCGCATCGGGTTCGGCGTGCGAGTCCGCGGCACCATCACCCTCGTCGAGCAGATCATCCCCACCCCGGGCTCCGCGGCCCTGCTCGCCCTCGCGGTCTTCACCACCGCCCGCCGCCGCCGCAACTGAAGAGACACCGCCGCCGCCAGGCCAGGCCACCGAGACACGCCCCCGCAGATGCGACGCACCCGATGCCGCTCATCGCCGGTCGCGGGCCAGCGATCGCCCCAAATTGGCCGCGTCTGTTGAAAGTCTCTTGACGCCCTCTCTGAGGGGAGTAGGGTGCATCTGCACAACGCGAGCTGTCGTGCGTCTGTCGGTGGGCGCTGGCTCGTCTGGGAACAGTCAGGTGATCGCACGGACACGCGCCCACACACGCTTGGGCCGTCGCTGCGCGCGGAGACCGCGAGAGAAGAGTCGTGATGCCCGCCCATCGCTCGATGCTCATTGTGGCCGCGCTGCTGTGCTCATCCGCGCAGGCCACGTTGACCATCAACAATGGGCTGGACACCAACACCTTCGACGCCATCACCACCGAGACGCTCTTCATCACCGACAGCACCACCGGCGATCCGACCTCCATCGATATCCGTGAGAACGCCGAGCTCGGCGAGAGCATCTTCAACACGAGCCTCATCACGGATCTCAACTCCTCGGCAGTCGTGAACGGTGCCACGCTTACGAGCGATGCCATCGCCCGGAACAACAGCTCCATCACACTCAACGAGGCGATCGTCGAAGGCGGCCTCATCACCGCCAACACGAGCACCGCCATCGTCAACGGCGCGACCATCGACCGCTACGTCGAAGCCTGCAACGACAGCAACATCCACATCATCGACGGCTCCTTTGCGGGCGAGGTCCAGGCCCGAGACAGCAGCACCATGCAGATCATGGGCGGCGAGTTCGATGACCGTGTCGAAGCCGCCGAACGCGCCGTCCTCGAGGTCTTCGGCGGAACCCTCTCCACGCCAGGCTCTGACCATCAGGACATCGGTCTCGCGGCGCGTGGACTGAGCACGATCTACATCTACGGCATCAACTTCCAGATCAACGGTCTCGACGTCGACTACGGCGAGATCACCCTCACCTCGGGCGTGCTCACCGGCACACTCTCCGATGGCACCGACATCGAGACCCTCATCGCCCGCGAGCGCCAGCGCGTCCGAGGCACGCGGTACACCGGCACCATCATCCTCGTCGAGCAGCCCGTCCCAACGCCGGGTGGTGCATCCCTGCTTGCACTCAGTGCATCGATCACACGACGGCGCCGATGCTGACCACACCGCCGAGTCGATTCGCTCATTGAACCACGCGCAACGATCGCGCCCGGTTCACCGCGCGGGCGTGCGCACCATCCACTCCGCCGAGCCACCCCCGGCGCGTGCCAGCCACCGGCACACGTTCACATAGAAATCGCCCCGGTAGCTCGCGTGCCCACCGATCCGCTCCGGCATGAACTCGTTTACCACCACCGCGCGCCCACCGTCGATCGACCCCACCGCCAGCACCGGCATGATCCCGCCGTTCGGCAGTCGCTCGATGTGATGCGTGGGCTCGGGACGATCCGATCGCTCGATCAGCACCGTCGAGCCCTTCGCCATCAGGCACACCGGCCCACACCCGCCGACCTCGAGCGTCGTCCCCGGTGCCATCCCGGGGATCACCTCGTGCCCGCGCACCACCCGCGCTGGGCGAGGCAGCCCGTGCGCACCAGGTGTGTGGTGCTCCGCGGCACGCTCGGCCAGCATGAGTCGCATCACGCGCGGATCGCCGAGCCCCGGTAGATTCGACCCCGCAAAGTGCTCGTTCAAGAGCCCCACCCCCATCTCTACAGCCCGCACCACCGCGTCCAGCGCCCGCGGCACCATCGCGATCACCGTGCCCAGATAGATCACATCAAGCTCGCGGTACAGCGCACGCGCATCCGTCACATCAATCACCCCACCCGCGAGCCCGTACTCCCGCACCACACGCTCGATCCCGCCGACCGACCCCGTCCCCGGCTCCACCAACGCCGCGAGTTCCAACCCCTCCCGATCGAGCAGCGGCACCGATCGCACCTGCCCCTCCACACCGATGTGCCACCCTTCGTCCGTCGGCGTCCGCATCGACAGCTCGCTCACCAACACGCCCACGCGAATCGGCCGGATGTGTTCACTGCTTGGCGCCGACCCATCCCCCTCACCCCGCGGTGCGCGCACTCGCCCGCGCAGCGGCGCATCACCCACCGGCCACTCCACCCCGAGCTCCGACGCATCGAGCAACGCTCCGAGCCGCTCCACCGCGCCCGCGATCCGCCGGCTCGCGGTCGCCCCGCTCACCCCGAGCCAGTCCGCCACCGCTGCCACCGTCCACCGCTCGAAGTACCGCCGCTCGATGAGCGCCCGATCCCCATCATCGAGCGACCCCATCGCAGCACGCACGGCCTCACCGGTCACCCCCGCGCCCAAATCCGGCCCCGCGCCCTGCCGCGCCGCTGTGCGGAGCACCCACTGCGCCCGCCGCCGCCACTCCCGCGCCCGATGCCGCGACACGTCCGCGCACACCGACCGAGCCGTCGCTGCGAGCCATCCACCCACCGATGTCTCGATCCGAGCCCGATGCCGCAGGTACCGCACCAGCACCTCCTGCACCGCATCCGCCACATCGCCCGGCTCCCTGGCATATCGCCGGCACAACCCCTCAACCCTCGCTGTCAACGCCACATCGACGCCCATCGGACCAGACCGATCACTCCACCCCACACCGCACCCCGCTGCGCCCCCACGCTCACCGAGCTCGATCCCGACACGCTCATCGCTCACACCGGCCATACCCAAGAATGACGCCGACACCCCCCGATCCGTGCACCGCAATCTTCGAGAACTCACGAATTTCGCCGCTCCGACGTGCGCACCGGAGTATCCCCATCGAATGCCGCGGCCCGGTGGTGGGAGCGTCTCGCTCCCACGGCCAGCCGCCGACCCGCTCCGCCTGAATGTTCGCGGGAGCGGGACGCTCCCGCCACCGCATCGAGAAACACGAACCGCCAATTGGCCTCTCGCAGAGCTGACCCAAGTCGGGTGCCCGGCTACTCGCAAAGCGAGAAGCCGGTTCGCACATCCCAGCTCATCAACACCGCGGAGACGCCGCCACACAACCACGCCGGTGTCCTCATCACTCATTCTGTTGAACGCTGCGGGCGCCACGGAGAGGCCACGGCAGCAGCTTCTCCACGATCAAGTTGGATTTGATTGGGTTCACCAGGCGCCATCACATGGCGAAGACTGTGGCTCGATCGTCTCATGGAACCCGCGGCTACGTACCCTGGAATATCGTCGCCCCAACAAGACAGGCAGGACAGAGCAGGCCGTAGTACGAGCGGTCATCAAGCGGATTGAACTTAGCATGATTCGCTGCTCGATACGCGCCGCCAAGATCGTTGGCCTGCACCCGCGCGATACACAGCATGTACTGCTCACAAAGAGGGCATCGCGTCCCAACAGGGTCCTGATCCCATGCGATGTACCCACCACAATTGGATGAGCGGACGAGATGCAGAAACTGCGAGGACTCGTAAGGACTCCGAAAATGATCACCCTCGATGAGCCGCCACGACCCCAGTACCCACATCTGCTCGGCGCTCTTTTGATAGAACTCGGTCGCAGTTGAGAGTTGAGAGAGCGGCGTGGCATCACCATCTACGGAGAGCTGCCAGAACTCAACCGCTTTGTGATCCGAAAGATGGAGTGGGATGCGGAGTCTGCTGCCATCGATCTCAAGAGCCATACCGGGTGGCCGCGTGAGATCGATCTCTATCAAGTACCGACGAGTATTTGCCTTCTCCGCAACCTCTCCCGTCAACGGACCGAGCGCGCTGACCGCGGCGCGCCGGTCGTCCTTTTCGCAAGGAACAAGCTCACAGCCACACCGCAAGAAGAGATCCCGCTTCTGCCACCGACCGTTGACCGCTTGCGGAACCCACCCCGCCGACCACAAGGACTCCCACTCATCGATCGGCTGTGCACCGGTCGTGTGTGTCGAGAGTAACCCTTCGACATCAACCCAATACCGATACTCGTCACCGTTGCACTTGTACAGCGATGAGATCCTCTCTCGCTGCGCCGGTGACGCCCCGATGAGCACGAAATCGTGTGAGACGAATTGCCGATCAACGATCTCATCGAGAAAAGGCCGAGCTCGGCCTGGCCCCGTGGCCTCAAGCTGCGCGATGAGCAAGGCTTGGGCCGAGCGGTCACAATCACCAAATCGAGGGTTCGGTGTCGTCTTCAGCTCGATTGCTTGCTGCACGAATGATGCGGCGACATCGGCATCAAGTGCACGAAGTGCGCGTGCGGCTCTGATCTCTGGCTCCGGAAGGGAGAAGTCCCACGATGCGATGCGTTGAAAATGTCGTTCTATGGCTTCGACCAGATCTGCCTTGGAGTTGACCACACTCTCACTCCCCCTGATCCAACACCGCCATAAACGCTTCCTGCGGGATGTTCACACTCCCGATGCTCTTCATCTTCTTCTTCCCCTTCTTCTGCTTCTCGAGCAGCTTCCGCTTCCGCGTCACATCGCCGCCGTAGCACTTCGCGGTCACGTTCTTCCGCACGCCCTTGATGCTCTCCCGCGCAATGATCTTCCCACCGATCACCGCCTGCAGCGGGATCTCGAACTGGTGCCGGTCGATCTGCTTCTTCAGCTTGAGCAGCAGCGACCGCCCGCGCTTGTCGGCGGTCTCCTTGTGCGAGATGAAGCTCAGCGCCTGCACCACCTCGCCGTTGATCAGCACATCCACCTTCGCCAGGCTCTCCTTGAAGAACCCCGTCACCTCGTAGTCCATCGTCGCATAGCCCGAGGTCATGCTCTTGAGCTTGTCGTAGAAGTCGTACATGATCTCGGCCAGCGGGATCTCGAAGGTCATCATCTGCCGCGATTCGCCGAGCGACTGCTGATTCTTGAAGATCGCTCGCCGGGCCAAACACAGGTTCATCACGTCGCCCACGTGCTCGCCCATCACGATCAGCTCGACCCGCGCCACCGGCTCGCGGAGCTCTTCCCAGAGCGACTGGTCGGGCAGGTCCGCCGGGCTCTCGATGATCTTCGTCGTGCCGTCGCGCAGCGCCAACTCGTAGGTCACGTTCGGCGCGGTCTGCACCACCTCCACGCCCGCTTCACGCTCCAGCCGCTCCTGGATGATGTCCATGTGCAGCAGCCCCAGGAACCCGCACCGGAACCCAAACCCGAGCGCGTCCGAATGCACCGCTTGGTAGCTGAACGACGCGTCGTTGAGCGCCAGCTTCTCCATGCCCTCGCGCAGCGCCTCGAAGTCTGATCGCTTCTTGTCGTCGCTCGTCGCGGGATAGAAGTCGCAGAACACCATCTGCCGCGGCTCTTCGTACCCCGGCAGCGCCTCGGGCGCCGGATCGCTCTCCATCGTGATCGTGTCGCCGACACGCACCTCGCTCAGGCTCTTGATGTTGGCGATCAGGAAGCCCGTCTCGCCCGGTCCGAGCGCCTGGCACTTCGTCGGCTTCGGTGTGAGCTTGCCCAGCTCGGTGACCGTGAACGTGCGCTCGGTCCCCATCATCCGGATCTTGTCGCCCTGCCGGAGCGTGCCGTCGAACACACGCACCGACACCACCACGCCGCGGTAATCGTCGTAGTGGCTATCGAAGATCAGCGCCCGCGTTTGCGGCATCTCCGACTCGCGCGGCTCGGGCAGCTTCGCGCAGATCCGCCCCAACAACTCGTCGATCCCCTGCCCCGTCTTCGCCGAGACATAGATGCACTCCTCGGCGGGCAGCCCGAGCACCTGCTCGATCTCCATCGCCACATCGTCCGGCCGTGCCGCGGGCAGATCGATTTTGTTGACCACCGTGATGATCTCGAGATCGTTCTCGATCGCGAGGTACGCATTGGCCACCGTCTGTGCCTCCACGCCCTGCGTCGAGTCGACCACCAGCACCGCGCCCTCGCACGCGGTCAGCGCCCGGCTCACCTCGTACGAGAAGTCCACGTGCCCCGGGGTATCGATGAAATTGAGCATGTGGGCCGCGCCCTCGTGCTCGTGCGTCACCGTCACGCTCGACGCCTTGATCGTGATCCCGCGCTCACGCTCCAGATCCATCGAATCCAGAAGCTGCTCGCGTGCCTCGCGGTCCGACACCGCCCGCGTCGCCTGCAGCAGGCGGTCCGACAGCGTCGACTTGCCGTGGTCGATGTGCGCAATGATCGAGAAGTTGCGGATGTTCATAGAAGGTGGTCCGCCCGACGCCCACCGGCGTCATCGGGCTTTGTTCGGAGAGCCTGAAACCCCAGATTCACCGCGCTGCGGGCCCACCGCGAGCACAACCGACCGCGGTCCGGGGCACGCATCGTAGAGGTCCTCTGCTCCATCCGCGCCAAATCGCACAGTTTCACTCTTTTTTCCACTCTTGAATTGGCGCACGCGTCTCCCCAGTTATGCTCCTTGCGGCAGCCGCACACTGCCAGAGGAGTCGTGGTCCTTGTGGGCCTCGTCATGACATAGAGAGACTTGTCCCCCGCACAGGGACGGGAGTGTTGTTTCATGAAGCTCATCAGTGCTGCAGCTATCGCTGCGCTCGCAGGATCGGCATCCGCCTCACTCATCGTCGACGGCAACATGGCCTTCGACACGCTCGACTTCACGAATGTCGATGTGGGCTCCGCAGCCTTCGTCGTCGGTCAGCTTCAGAAGTTTGATGAGTCGCTCGGCCCGCTGCTCAGGGTCACCCTGACCCTCGACGCCACCGTCTTCGACGGGAGCATCACCCACGACAACGAGGGCGGCAACCCGTCCGAGGTCACCCTCGGCATCGGCGCCGAGGTGCAGGCGACCGCCATGGGCGCCCCTGCAGCAACAGCCCTGGTGGCCATCCCCGTGGTCGAAGAGACCGCCATGGTCGACGCCGACAACGACGGCGACGCCGACTTCGTCGGCTCCGACTCGTTCACCATCGACGGCGGCGAAGCCTCCGACTCCGATACCAAAGACTCCATCGACGACAGCTTCCCGGTCGACTTCTTCATCGCAGCCCCCGGCGATGACACCTTCGATGTTGAACTCGACCCCCGGGTCTTCACCTTCCTGAGCACCGATGGCGGCTTCGGCCCGATCGACCCCAACCCGGGTCTCACCAGCGGCACCGTTACCGTCAAGTACACCTTTGTGCCGAGCCCGGGCGCTACCGGCCTCGTCACCATCGCCGGACTCGTCGCCCTCCGCCGCCGCCGCGGCTGAGCCGCACGGTCGTCCACGAATCAACAAACGCCTCGAGGCCCAACCAGGCACCGGGGCACTTGCATAGGGGCACCGAACCCGGGCCCCCCGCCGAGGAACGACCGCGACTCCGTTGCAGTTGGATCTATCGGTCTATGTTCTTCAATCTCTCACTTGCAGGGTGTAGATCACGAAGTACAGTCGGGGTGGTAAGAAGTCGCGCTGGGTGTGACCCGGCGCGTATGCACATCACCCATCTGTGAATCGAGGAGTCTGAAGAGATGAAGAAGCTGATTGCTATCGCATGCGCGCTCGGTGCGGCGCAGGCCGCCTCAGCCCTCACCGTCATGGGCAACATGGCCACTGACACCGTCACCTACACCGATCTGAGCGTCGGGTCCGCCACCACCGTCATTGGTGCCCTCGACAAGTTCGACCCGACCCTCGGACCGCTCGTTTCGGTCACCCTCATCCTCGAGGCCGACACCTCCGCCGGCAGCATCGACTTCGATAATGAGGACGGCAGCCCCTCTGATGTCGACCTCGGCATCGGCGCCGAGGTCACCGCCAACCCCGTCGGTCTCGCCGCCTTCACCGTCGTTGCGGTCCCCCTCCAAGTCGGCAGCGGCTCGGTCACCGGCGACACCGATGGCCCCGCCGACTTCGTCGGCACCGATGCCTTCTCCGTCACCGGTGGCGTCGGTATGGACGACGACTCCTTCACCTCGAGCGTGGCCGGCGACCTCGCCTTCTTCACCGCCACCTTTGTCGGCGAGACCTTCGACGTCGAGATCGATCCCCAGACCGAGACCTTCCTCAGTACCACCGGCGGCTTCGGCCCGATCGACCCGGTCCCCGGCCGCACCAGCGGCACCGTCACCGTCAAATACACCTTTGTCCCCACCCCGGGTGTCGCGAGCATCTTCGCTGTCGCTACGCTCGCCACGACGCGTCGCCGCCGCGGCTGAGTAACGCCACACGCGCAGCAGGTATCCAATGAGCAGCGGGCCGATTGCCCGCTGTTTTCGTTTTGAGCCGCCCCGACTGGTATGACCGGTGGCTTGCCCACCGGCGCGAAGCCGCTAGGCTACGGCGCCACCACCTCGGCCACGAACCGGGCCTTCGGCCGACGCACCCGCGTGTCGAAGAGCAGCTCCGCGATGGTCCCCGGCACCTCGTAGGTCACCGTCCCCGATACCACGAGCGGTTCACCGCTCATCAACCCAGCTTCCGCTGGGATCGCCGCGGGCAGCTCGAACCGCTGCACACCCGCCGGCGGCAGCACCGCCTCGGCGAGTCGCTCGCCCTCGAACAGCACCGCCCCGTCCGACGCCCGCTCCACCCGGTACCGCGCCCGCTCGAGCGGGAACTCCTCCTCGTTGGTGTGCCGCCCCTCCAGCACCACCACGATCCGCTGACCCGCTGCAGACAGTCCATCCGCCCGGGTCGACACCACATCCACCGTCGGCCGAGCGTGGAAGCACCCGCCCATTGCCACACCAGCCACACCAGCCGCTGCGACCACGACCGAGCGGCAACCCATCCGCCAAAGACCTGGTGAGACTCGCATCTCGCCAAGCCTACGCGACCGCCCGCCGCCCCGCGAGCGGCACAAACCGCTCCAAAAACACAAACCCGTGTCGACGCGCCCACACCACCGACCCGTAGCATGCCCGCATGGCGGTGCGGGAGCGGATCAAACTCGAAGACACCGAAGGACCGCAGACACCCACCGGCGAGGTGATGCGCAAGCTCCTCGCGCTCGCGTGGCGCCATAAGTACGCCGCCCTGCCGGCGCTGCTCGTGACCGTCGCCATGGAACTGCTCGTGCTCTTCGGCTACTTCTTGCAGGGCCTGGCGGTCAACGAGGTGACCGTCGCCGTCGATACGGAAGCGTTGCCGAAGGAGTGGCCGCTCGGCATCACACCACCCGACCAGTGGAGCACCTTCACCATCGTGCTCACGCTTGTCAGCATCATCGTCGTCGTCGCTGTCATCTCCGGGGTCTGCCGATTCGGGCAGCGCGTCCTCCGCGAGAACTTCATGCAGCAGACCAACGTCGACCTCCGCACACGCCTGTACACCAAGCTGCAGGCGCTCGGCTTCACCTTCTTCGACGATCACGACACCGGCCAGATCATCCAGCGCGTCACGCAGGACGTCTCCGAACTCCGTAACTTCCTTGAGGGTGTCGTCGTCCAGCTCATCATCTCCGCGGTCACTCTGTCGGTCTATCTCGTCTTCATGATCAATCAGTCGATCGTGCTGACCGTCGCGTGCCTGGTCACGATCCCGGTTCAGGTCTGGTCACTCGTGCAGTACGGCCGTGTCGCCGAGCCCAAGTTCAAAGAGCACGGCCGCCTCACCGACCTTGTCGTCCAGAACTACAAAGAGTCGATCGAAGGCGTCCGTGTGATCCGTGTCTTCGGCCGCGAGCACGAGGTGTTCGAGCGCTTCGAGGATCGATCGATCACGGCGCGCAACTTCCGGATCGGCCTCGCCTACCTCTCCGCCAAGGTCATCCCGCTGCTCCACTCCGCGCACCTGCTCAACGCCGCCATCATGCTCGGCGTCGGTGGGTGGCTCGTCGTCAAACACTTTGACTCCGCCGGCGCCGCCGGCATCGCCCTCGGCACCTGGTGGACCTTCTTCCTCCTCATGCAGCGGTTCGGCGGCCAGGTCGAAGCCATCGTCTCCGTCGCGGCCCAAGCGCCCGTCGCGCTCGCCAGCGCCTCACGCATCTTCCGATTGCTCGACGCCGAGCCCGATGTCGACTCGCTCCAAAGCTCTCACCTCCCCGATCGCGGCCTCACCGGCTCCGTCGGCTTCGAGAACGTCTCCTTCGGCTATGAGCCGAGCATCCCCGTGCTCCACGATGTCTCCTTCACCGTCGAGGCCGGCGAGACCATCGCCATCGTCGGGCCGACCGGCGCCGGCAAAAGCACGCTGCTCTCCCTCGTCGCCCGCTTCTACGATCCCGACCAGGGCACCGTCTGCATCGACGGCGTCGACCTCCGCACCCTCCCGGTCCGCGAACTCCGACGCCGCGTCGGCTTTGTCTTCCAAGAACCCTTCCTCTTCTCCAACACCGTCCGCAACAACGTCGCCTTCGGTATCCCCGATGCCCAGCTCGACGATATCCGCACCGCCACCAACGCCGCAGCGGCCACCGCCTTCATCGACGAACTCGACCACGGCTTCGACACCGTCATCGGCGAGCGCGGCGTCTCACTCTCCGGCGGTCAGCGGCAACGCCTCACCCTCGCCCGAGCCCTCCTCCTCCGACCGTCCATCCTCGTCCTCGACGATGCGACAGGCTCCGTCGACGCCATCACCGAGTCGCACATTCAACGGGAACTCGAGAGCTACCTCGGCCGCCGCACCACCTTCATCGTCGCGCACCGACTCTCCACCCTGCGCCGGGCCGACCGCATCATCGTCATGGAGCACGGCCGCATCGTCGACATCGGCTCGCACGACGAACTCATGAACCGCCCCGGCCACTACCACGCCGCAGCGCTCATTCAGCTCGAACTCGACAAGCACGACACCGACCACGCCGGCGAGCCCACCACCCACCACGCGGAGGGCACCCCGTGAGCCAGATCACCCCACCGGCCACCAACACGCTCGTGGTGACCTCGGGCGAAGCCGAAGAGCGCGGCGAGCGCACGCGCCCCATCGACTGGGAGATCTGCCGCCGGCTCTTCGTCGACTACATGTGGCGCTACCCCAAGCTCCAGATGATCATCATCGGCTACGCCGCAGCCCTTGCCATCATCAACACGCTCATCCCGGTCCTCCTTACGACCACGCTCTCCTGGGCGATCGATGTGCCCGAGCGCTGGCAGAACTTCTCGACGAACGTGCTCGGCGGCCTCATCCCACCCACCATGACGGCGGGCGTCATCACCGGCGCCGTCCTCGCTGCCTTCGCCGCCGGACTCTACTACGCCGCGATGCGCCTCCGCATCTACGCCGTCAACCGACTCTCCGAGAACGTCGTCCACGACCTGCGGTGCGACATCTTCAACCACGTGCAGCGGCTCCACATGGCTTTCTTCGACCGCACCAAGATGGGCTGGATCCTCTCGCGCGGCACCTCCGATGTGAACGCCATCCGCCACGCCGTGGCCCAGGTCATCCCGCGCACGCTCCTCCACACCATCGAGACGGTGCTCTTCCTCTCGATCATGCTCTACATGGACGTGCCCCTCACCCTCGTCCTGATGCTCCTCGGCCCGGCGTTCTGGTTCGTCAACACCTGGTTCCGCAAACGCGTCGGCGACGCGTACCGCCAGGTCCAGTTCTCGATGAGCCGGATCACCGCCAACCTCGCCGAGACCGTCGCCGGCATCCGCGTGACCCAGTCCTACGCCCGAGAAGAACTCAACACCACCCTCTTCCGCAACCTCTGCCTCGACCACCGTAAGTCGAACATGCGGGCTGCGAAGATCCACGGCACCTACATCCCCATCCTCGATTTCTTCAATCAGCTCGTCGTCGCCATCATCGTCGGCTTCGGTGGGTGGCGCGCGCTCAACGGCGACATCTCCTGGCCCGAGGTCCTCGGCTTCCTCTTCTTCACCGGCCGCTTTTTTATTGCGATACAGGTCCACCCCCACAAAAAAAAAACCAACCACCACCCCAATGCCGGCCGCGAACCCAACTTAAAACACCACGACACCCACCCCCAGGGCGTCGACACACCCCCCGCCCAGCCCCACCC